>JANMEL010000312.1:0-16181 GCA_031376885.1 Chamaesiphon sp. OTE_70b_metabat_96
ATCCCCTATTTTTTCGCTGCTGCGACGCACTTGGAGACTAGAGGCATGACAGCATCAATGTCTTTCCAGCCAAGGATTTCGGTGACTTTCTTCTCAAGATTTTTGTAGGTTTTGAAGAATTCGGCGATCTCATCCAAGCGATGCTGAGGAACATCTTTGAGTGACTTTACATTAGCATAACGGGGATCTTTGTCAGGGACACAGAGAATTTTTTCATCGCGATCGCCACCATCGATCATTTCTAACATACCGATCGGTCGGCAAGCAATCACACAACCAGGAAAAGTCGGCTCATCCATCATCACCATCCCATCGAGAGGATCGCCATCATCGGCGAGAGTATTGGGGATGAAACCATATTCATAGGGATATTGTACCGAAGAAGACAAGACGCGATCGAGTGCCATCGCATTCATATCTTTGTCAAATTCATACTTATTTTTGCTTCCAGCGGCGATTTCAACCAAAACATTGAGAATCCCTGGCTTGGGTTGAGCGGGAATGAGGGTTAAGTCCAAAATAGTCTGCTCCAATCGAAAACAACAGGGAGAATATACTCCCCCCTGTTGCATTCTACTAGGGATTGGCGACTGGGTAATAGGTGGGAAAGACTGAATCTATGGATCAGTTTTGAATTTACATCATGGGTTATTCTGCGACCCTATTTGATGGTAAACTCGGCAGAGCTTGGACGCTGCTGGCAGGTGAGTAGTGAACGATGGCGGCAACGGGAAAAACCAGTGTGATAATTGCGATCGTCGTTCCCCAGAATTCTCCCCATCGATGTCGTGGGGGTTCGGTTTGAGACTTGCCAGACGGGACACTTGATTCCATACAATAAATTTGTTTAACTCAATATTGGGTCGATCGGACCGAATTTACAAACAATCCGATTCTCCCACTGCTACTATTGTACCCAACAATCCAGGCGGATTTGTTACATACCTCACAATTATTCGTAATTTTCAGCCGATCGATCTAATTTCTTTAGAGTTGGGATATAGCAACCGCCAAGGCGGTTAAAACATGTGTAGACGCTTCCGCTCTGGCGGAGGCTACGCCAACAAACCATTGTGCCGTCAGCTTTCCCAAACTGACACTTCTGCGGAGGCAGACGCTACGCAAGGCTAACACCAACAGTGCCACGCCCCTGACCCCTGACCCCCGATCCCTGACCCCTGCTACATTAGTCGGGAACTTGCCAAATCTGAATTTCTCCATAGCCACCCGTTGTAATGGTGCGCCCATCGGCACTAATTGCCACGGCGAGGATGGCTCGATCGTGAGTGGAGATCGATCGAAGCAATTTAGGATCGTTTAGATTCCAGATATTGACAGTACCATCATCACTACCACTGACGATAGTTTGACCATTGGCGGATATCGCTAGGCAACCGATCGGTTTAGAATGACCGAGGAGGGTGTCGATCGGATTGCCAGTAGCAGCATCCCAAATTTTGATCGTGCGATCGTGACTGGCACTGACTACTTTTTTGCCATCGGGGGTAATTGCCACACTGCTTACCCGACTACTATGCCCAAGTAGGATCCGCAGCAACCTTCCTTCCTGAAGATGCCATAATCTCACCGTATAATCACTACTACCGCTAGCAATTAATTGACTCTCTTGATGAGTCGCCAAACAATCGATATTTTGAAGATGCCCCTGACACCGATGAATGAGCAGCTTGTCTTCCGGTTGCCAGACACGGACGATCGCGTCACTACCGCCTGTAATCAATTTTCGACCATCACGGGTCACAGCGATCGCATTAATGGGATATTTCCGATCGATTAATTGTGGTAGCATCGTTCCGGTCGTCAATTGCCACGACTGAATATTCCCATCCAAACTAGCACTAATAATCGTCTCGGCATCATTAGTGAGGGCGACACCACAAATCGCCTCATTATGCCCCAATAGATTATGAATCAACTTACCATCGGAGATGCGCCAGACTTTGACAGCATTATCGACATGGGTAATATCGCCATGCCCGCTCACCAACCACTGTCGATCTTTACTCAGGGCGAGGGAATATACCTCGCTAAAATAGCCTGTCAGTTGATGCAGTAATGTCAGTTGAGAGTAGGCGATTTCAATCGGTTTAGTTATTCCGGTGATGACAGGATCGATATATTGAACGATGTTGGTGGCTTCTATGCCCAGTTTTTGGTTGTGACTTTCGCCTGTATCTGTCAGATTACTTACCGTGCGCGCCATTTGCCGCCAACTCGATTGTGAGTCGGGGATGTGTTGGCAAATTACTGGGAGCCAACTTGCGGCAGGTACGACTTTTTCGATCGCTTGGAGTCGCTCTCGTGCTTCTCTGACAGACAATTGCAGGGATTTACCTCCCGCAAAGGATTTCAGGAGTAGTTTGACAAATTCTTGGGCGACTTGATCTTGTACGGCTTCCCGCATCACAATTAGATGGGGAATCTCTAGATCGATCAATTCGCTGGCGAGATCGATTCCATCACCACAGTTGAGGATTAGTAGTTTCAAACCTCGATCGACAGCACTGTGCAGTCGATGTTTGAGTTCGGGGATACTAACTGTATCATGATGGTTGAGGTAGATCCGATTGTTGGGCAAGTAGCCGGAGATGTAGCTGCTGAGGAAGATTGCGCTCCAAGATTTTTGGGTAAGTAGATTGACAAAATCAGTGTGTGTTGGCGCGACGACAAATTCTGATTGGGTATGGGGAAGGGCGTTGAGATATTCTTTGCTGCGATCGATTTTAATCCCTTGAGCACTGGCGAGGATCGATAGCACTGAGACGACTAATTCTTCTGATTCCGTGTGAAGATCGGCGGGAGTTTGGAGGAGAGAGATACTGACTTCGGATTGGGGATATCGATCGAGTAATGGTTGCCAGATGGAGTTCCACGGTAGCCGAATCGCCATTTTCGAGCGGCTCCGCACGATAAAATCTACCTCTTGCTCAGGATCGAGGTGAGTTGCTAATCGATCGCGGATCGTTTGAAATCCGGCGGAATTGTACCACTGATGAATGTTCGCCTGGAGCATTGCTCCGGCATCCAAACAATCATTAATTCGCTCAGGCACCAAGCTAACCGCTTTGTTGCTAATCAAGCGATGATTTTGAGGATCGAGTTTGCGGTATCGTGACTGCCATTCTTGATACTGGGCGAGCAGTTGAGCCGCATTTGGCAACATCACTCTCGCCTCACCCAACAATTGATGATTTGCACTCAAAACCGTCATATCGATCTGAAGCATCGATCCCGATTGAGCTTCTTCGACGACAAAAATCACTTCTCGCCCCCAGATTTGAGCATCTAAGGCAGAACTAATCGCGCTGGGAATGTTCGTAGCGGCCATTTCCTGGCTGTAGAGCGGCTCCATTTGCTCGCAGATGAGATTAGCTACGGTGTAGTAATTACTGCTGTGATTGAGGCGAATGACGATGCGGTAGAGCAGATATTTTAGCTCGACAGTCGAGGCGTAGCGATCTCGCAATTGCTGAAGATAGCTCGTGAATTTAACCGTACTTAGTTGTTGGGCTTCATTACTCCAGTTGTTAGTGCAAGCGCAAAATACCAGCTTTTTGATTCTGGCAATGTGGTTGCTTTGTTCCAGATTGTGTACGATTGCATCTAGCATCCCTGACTCCCAATAAGACTCCATTCCTCAATACTATTTCACCGATCTAACCTGAGATTTCTAGTTGATGGCTAGACGCTCGAAGTGTTGTTGAATTAGATTAGATGAGTAAACCTGGTAGCCCCCATTGAAGATCCAAAACTGGCGATTGTGCTTTATTTCAAAGGTCGATCGCTAATTTAGCTAACACGTTGGCTACTCAATTTACATTATTCCCCAGATTTGGGTGATGGTTACCACCTGCACTGAGCGGTTTTGCTCGGAGCTATTTTTTCGTTGGCATCCTTTGTAGCGTCTGCCTAGTGTCGAAATCTCATCCGCCAAATCGATCGTCAAATTCTCAGATGATAGTTTCAATTCAGCTTGCGGGTATTCTAAGCATAAGGCTATTTTCCAAGATCTAGAGCATTCTGAAATACTATGTTAGGTACTACGATTCACTCTCATTACAAAATCATTAAATTTTTGGGGATGGGAAGATCTGGAGCTACTTATTTAGCGGAAAATCTAGATTTACCAGATCGCCCACCATGTCTAGTCAAAAAGTTTCAACATTCTGACGATCCGACGATCGCCGAACCATTAGTTGATAAACTATTTGAAGCCCAGGCTGCGATCTTGCAGCAAGTTGGGCAGCATCCACTAGTTCCCACTCTACTTGCTAAGTTTCAAGAACATGGCAGCAGATATTTTGTCAGTGAATATATAGATGGCGATTTACTCAGCGATGAACTAGCGATTACCTCCGGTTCGCTCTGGAGTCAAACCCAAGTATTTGATTTCTTGGTCGATATGATGAGTACATTAGACTTTATCCATAGCTTTAAATATATTCATCAAGATATCAATCCGAAGAATATTATCAGACAGAAAAAAGACGGAAGATTTATCTCGATCGGCTTTAGTGCTGTCAAAGATTTGGGGAGTGTTTGGCATCATCTATCCAAACAAGATGCTCGATATATCAATGTTTCGATCGGCACCCCTGGCTACGTTCCCTCCGAGCAAGAGCAGCACAAATCTCAATTTAATAGCGATATTTATGCAGTTGGGGCGATCGCGATCCAAGCACTAACGGGGCAATTTCCGATTCTCAAAGATCCACATACCCACGAACTCAAGTGGCGCGATGGTGTAAAAATCAATCTCAAATTGATGGGGATTATCGATAAGATGGTGCGCCCCGACTACCGAAATCGGTATCAATCAGCATCAGAAGTATCCCAAGATCTTCAAGCCTTCGCACTAACTCAAATCCCGCCGAGTAAATTTGATAAACTTAAACCGCACCTAATTTTTGGAGCCACTGTTTGTACTTTACTACTTAGCTTTGGCGCGGTAAAATTGCTATCAGCCCCGACAATCCAACCAATTGTTCCACCACCTGTCAAAATAGTTCGCGCACCTGGAAATAGCCAGAATAAACCGATCGAGAAAAACAATCGAGTCAATCTGAAACTATATTCAGATAAATCTCAAAAATTTAGCATCAAATACCCTCCTAGTTGGCGTGTCGAGGATATTACTAACTCGACGGGCAAGACGACAACATTTATCAGTCCAAAACAGAGTGCAGTAGATAAGTATCAGGAAAATGTGTCGATTCGAGTCGAAACTTTACCCAATCCTCAAACTACCCTTGCCAACTATACAAAATCAGCGATCGCCAAAATCAAAACAACTTATCAAGACGCAAAAATCATCGAGTCTAGTTCGATTGTGATGGCAAAAAAGCCAGCTAATCTGATCGTGTATACTGGCACAGATGAAAATTCCCTACCGATCGAAAATCTCGAAGTTTGGACGATCGATCGAGGTCAAATATATGTCATCACATACAAAGCCGATCGTCAACATTACTATGGATTTCTCCAATCAGTAATGACAATGATTAACTCCTTTGAATTAAAAAACAGTTGATATAGCAGGGGTCAGAGGTCAGGGGTCAGCGAAAAGTGCGGTCTTGGGGTCTCCCCAAGTAGAGCACCTTTTCAAGAGAGGGGTCAGTTTGGGAACGCTGATGCACTAATGGTTTGTTGGCGTAGCCTCCGCCAGAGCGGAAGCATCTACATCTGTCCTAACCGCCCTGGCGGTTGCTATAAAATCCTCCTCCGTGACTCCTCCATGCACCTCCGTGTTAAATACACACTCTAAACGCAGCAAGAAATATCTAATCTTCTAGTCATTGAAAACCTTGCCATTAAAAGTAGTCTGATTAGTCAAAATATTGCTCTGTTTCAACCGCCAACCTTGGGGAGTTTTGAGCCAAAAGTTTTTTGATGTTTGGCTGATGACAATTTTGTTAAATCCAGCGATCGTACCTTCAGTCTGTTGAACGATCGATACATCGATACCAGTAGGGCTGACGGTAAGATCTTTGATAGTCGTTTTGTTCGATGTTAATTTAATATTAAAACGATTTAAAACGGTGTTATAATGACTGCGAAACGCTTCTAGATTTTGCTTTTCACCCTTGGGATTGATGCTTACATAGTCTGGTGTAAAATATGCCGTAGCTCCCTTGACATCTTTACGGACAAAAGCAGCATTTATTCGATCGTAATTGGTCTGAATGATTGGTAATAAGGCTGCTTTATTTTCTGCATATACTGGCTGAATTGCAGCGATGGCAGTAGCAAATAAGCCGAGGGCACATAGGGTATTTTTAGCAATAGAGAAGGTCATTATAGTATTAATAATTAGATTAGCTAAGGCACTTGACGCAGAGGATGAATTAAAGGTTCCTAAGTAAATCTACCAATTCACAAAATCCAGCCACTTCGGGTAAATTGGTGATGTACTGGGGATGGTGTTCTAATTCACTGGCATAATGTTTGATATTGGCGACACCAACTGAATGGGGAAACAACTGTCGATCGAACATACTCGCATCATTAGGGCTATCGCCAACGGTGATGATATGTTTGGGTTTGATGTTGGGGAAATAGTGTTTGAGCGCGTAGGTGATGCCGATCGCTTTATCTTGTTTGAGTGGTTTGATATGGCATTGGATGGTACTATAGGTAAAGCCCCAACCCCATTGTTCGCATTGAGTCGCGATTTCCCACAATTGGGCAGTATTTAAACCCATGATATCAAATGTCCAATCGGTAATCCGAAATTGATTATCGGTAGATTCTTCTAGTGTCGGATATCTTTCTTGCAGTTCCCAAAATACATTCGCTAATTTTTCTCGATGCTCGCTGATACTTTTAATCGGGGTAACAAAATCCATTTCACCTTTGGCATCAAAATATACACCGCCATTTTCGGCAATCGCCCCCGCAACTGGGAGATAATTAGAGATCGCATTTACCCAACCTGCGGATCTTCCCGTGACTAGGAGTAGTTTCAATCCTTTGGTGTTGACAATATCGATCGCTTGCAATAGTGCTGGGGTGAATTTATGATGACTGGTGAGAGTACCATCGATGTCTGTGGCGATTAGTTGAACATCTTTTAGATATTCGGCGGTTAGTGGTAAACTTTGTTCCATGATAAGCAATAGATACTATCGTAGGGTGAGCATTGCCCACCAGCTAAATTATAGCTAATACCAGGTCAAATTGAACGGATAATATGAGCTGTGTTTCATCTAAAGATTGGTTACTCAGTATTCCCTGAACCCTGACACTTCGACTACGCTCAGTGCAAGCCTCTAACCCCTGCTAAATCATGTTAAACTCAAGCTGGTCTAAAATCATCAGTCTATCTGCCTTACAAGGGGCAATTTCTTTGACTTGGCTAATTTACAGTACTTATTTACCAAAGCTGTTGATTAGTTATGGATTCGACCCAAAATTAGCAGTTTTATTATTGATTGTAGAAAACGCGATCGCGGTTATTTTAGAACCATTATTTGGCAGTTTATCCGATCGAGCCTATCGATGGATTGGTAGTAATTTGGGATTTGTTTCTTTAGGTGTAATTCTAAGTTCGGCAATCTTGGTGTTAATTCCAGCAATTGTTGTTTTTAGAGACGTGTTTAGTGCAGTTCGATGGATTTTACCATTAGTATTAATTGCTTGGGCGATAGCAATGAGTGTATTTCGCGCTCCAGCAATTTCATTAATTGGTAGATATGCCGCGAATAGTGAATTACCAATTGCCATGAGTTTTCTCACACTAGTTGGTGCATTGATTGGTGGATTAAAGCCTATATCTCAAGATTTTATCCTCAGTCTTGGTGCTCCATTCGCCTTGACGATCGCATCGGTGGTTTTATTAGCAACTACTGGAGTATTGCGTTATTTCGATCCAGGTATGAACGAGCCTTTACCAGTCATAGAAAGTAAATCAATCTCGATGACCAAAATTGGTTTATTAATTGGCATGGGATTTGGCATCGCCTGGGGTTCTCGCTGTTTATTTGAAACTTTACCCAAACTGCTCAAAGTTCAGTTCCCCCAATTCAATCCGACTTCTTTAATGCTAGTTATCTCGTTCATAATTGCTATTTCTGCCATACCTGCTGGGTTGTTTGCTGTCAAATACGGGAACAAAAGAGCGATGTTAATTGGGATTGGAACTAATTTGGTGGGATTATTAATCATGGTTTTATTTCCCCATCCGATTACTCTAGGGATATCAATTATTTTGGCGATCTGCTGTTTTAGTTCGATCGGCAATGGTGCAATACCTTTGGCGATAAATTTCTTTCCAGCCAATCGATCTGGATTAGCTGTCGGGCTTTATTTTGGTGGGGCAAGTGCTGGCGTAAGTTCGTTTATTTCCCTGTTTAATCCACTCACCAATTTAACCCCAATACTAGGCGCAATCTGTGGAGCTATTGCCTTGATTATTGCAGGGGGATGTGTCTTAAACATCCCCGTTAGGGAATAGGGAATAGGGAATAGGGGATAGGGGATGGGGAATAGGGTAAAGACATCCACCGAACCCCCAATTATCAATTGTCAATTGACAATTATCTAACATACATCTGGTGGTAAACTAGATTGAGATTCGATCGATCGGAAATTCTCGGCAATTAATTCGAGTAGTTGAGAACGATAAATCTCTTGCCCTCGATCGAGTAGTTGGGAATTATTAAAAAATATCAGTCGATCTAGTTCCGGTGTTGCCAACATTTGAAATAATAGTTGAACGATCGGTACTTTTACCACCAATTCAGGCCGAAATTTTTCTCGATTGACAGTAGCAATGTCTTCGATTTTGGCGAAGGCGTAAATCACCTGAATTTCGAGATCGGCTTGCTGGAGGTGGCGAAGTGTGGAAATTTCCCATTCTCCAGCCAAACTTTGACAAAGGTGATACTCTGTCAATGGAAGAGTCATCGCCACCTGTTGCAAAACTGGCGCGATCGCAGCTACACTCATCTGACTCTCCAGATCTGGCGCATCATCGATGAGCACTCGGATTTGTCGATCTAAATTCATTGTTTAGGGGATAGGGGATAGGGGATAGGGGATAGGGGATAGGGGATAGGGAATAGGGGATAGGGGATAGGGGATAGGGGTGTGGGGATAGGGGTGTGGTCTTGTGCCCGCCCGATGGTTGTGGTTAGAGTAGGGGCGTGGTCTTGTGCCCGCCCAAAGGGGTTACAGTAGGGGTGTCGTCTTGTGCCCGCCCAAAGGTTATGGTTAATTAGTAGATATGCATTGATGCAAGATCTGAGTAGGGCTATCTCACCAGAATAGTTATAAATTACATAGTCAAATATAGTCAGACCCGACCATAAGTTTGTAATCTACCATTTTAAACGGTAATCCGTCTGGGGTGTGCTACCACACAACCACTATTCCGCTCTAGTATTGACTCAATTGAATCAAATAAGTTAGGAAGTACTTTTCTGCCGATGTTAAATCCGCCATTGATATCGGCGTGAATTATTCTCCCATCTTGAGTCCGATATTTTTTTGTAGCAATGCGCCGACCAGAAAACTTAATTGGATTAGCTTTGCCAGGTGTCCAAGTTGGGATCGTATCCCAATTTAAAAATGAAGCTTTGCTAGTATAGCTTTCTTCACCCACCTTGACGGCAATGCCAAGTTTCTCTAATTTTTGTGTGAGCATTGAAATAAATTTAGCATGGGGAATCTGAACAAAAGATTGATTGTTCTTCGCTCCCATATTTACTAATGTCTTCCACTGCGGATTTTTGCCAATCGCTAAATCAGTTACACCCAATTTTTGCAATTCCACAGCTATTTTAGCCGTAGCTTGATGAAGATATGTATGTACAAAATTATTCCGATTCCGCATAATATTCTGGATCTTTTGAGAAGTACCAGATTTTAGAATAGAACGAAGTCGAGCAACCTCTTTATTCATCCATTGATTTTCCGCCTTGAGTGGTTTGCCATCGATCGCTAGTGGTTGAATTGTTGGATCTGAGAAAACACAAGTCGCCAGATTATCAATACCGATATCAATAGCTGCACCTAGCCTGTCCATTGTCTTAATGTCCATAACCTGCTGGAAACCGACAGGTTGAGACATCGCTGAGTCACCTGCCCAGCTATTTCGAGCGAGTTGTAGTGGCTGACAATTGTCTTGTAAGGGTTCTCTACTTGTGCTCTTTCCGCCGTCCTCAAATACGATCTCAACAACGTAGCAAGCAGTATGGGGTACAATCCTCACCTCAATCATCGAATCAAATTTTAATCCTGGTTTAACAGGTATCTCGATTGGTGATAGAGATGGGGCGATTATGCCTTTCTTGAAGTCTTTCTTGCTAATTGCTTGATAATTAAATTTGATGATATTTCTCCCATCAGATTCAATATATGATGGTGGTTTTGGTTTACCAGTAAATTTAGAAGAGTCAAGTGAATATGTTCTAAGAGATTGAAAATATGCTTGCCAAGCATCTGCTACTTGCTTGAGTACCAGTTGACTAACTTTCGCTGGAAGTGCTTGATAGTTTACATCCAATTTAAACATTTTATCCATTGCGGCTTGAGACAAAATGCCATGACCATAAAAATAGCTTTGGCGATTGGTATATTGAGCCGTATTGAATAGATTTTTAGAGGCAAAGCAAACTTGTTCGCAATAATCCCACCATTGATGATTGGGTTTGATTTGATGCTGTTCGACTTGATATGTCATAAGCTTTTAAGGTTTTACCTATCATTATCATAACATCTTTAGCAGCAACTGACTATGTTTAACTATGCTTGACTATTAATTGAATCTTTTTCATCATCTCCATTCTCCAACGTGGCGATAATTTTTTCAGTTTTTCGTTTACCTCTACGTTGACCATAGAGTCTGGCTGAGAAGCTCGTAATGATGGCAACTAGATCTGTCATTAGGTCATCCTTCTTGTCTTCTACCTGATTGACAATATCAAGCCTGATATTGCACCGTTTGAGCAGTAAATCCAGATAGTTAGTCCCAAATCGCGCTAGTCTATCCCGATGTTCGACGATGAGAATGTCGTAATCGGGCTTATTTAATAGGTCTGCTAATTTCTTGCGGTTATCGTTTAGTCCGCTACCAACTTCTTTGACAACGTATTGAATCTTATATCCTCTGGCTGTAGCATAATCAACCAGTCGTTGTGCTTGACGATTTAGATTCTCTTTATTCTCTCCACTACTCACCCGTGCGTATATTGCTGCATTCCTTCCGTTCTCTAGTTTTGATTCTTCTTGATAGTCTACAATTATTGTTCCAGAGGGTAACTTCCTTGTGGGATATGGAATTTTACCTGCTTTAAAATGTTTCCAAGCTGTTTGGTATGAAATACCAAGCTTGTCAGCGTAATCTGAAAGTTTCAATCAGCCCGATCTCCTCTTATGTCTATATATGAATATAATAGACTATATTGTGATAGAATCTTTCTAATACTCGATCGAGATACCGAACGGGATGGCTTGCGATCGGCTAAAATAAGAACGATATTTGTGACAGTGTTCGTCATATCAGAAGGGAAGCAGCGGATGGGTAAAGTAGTCGGCATAGATCTGGGTACCACTAATTCGGTGGTGGCTGTCATAGAAGGCGGAAAACCAGTAGTAATTGCCAATGTCGAAGGTATGCGTACCACACCCTCCGTGGTTGGCTTCAGCAAAGACGGCGAACGTCTTGTCGGGCAAATGGCTCGACGACAAACCGAACTCAATCCCCAGAATACATTTTACGGGGTAAAACGCTTCATGGGGCGGAAATACGGCGAACTGAGTCCCCAGTCAAAGCAAGTGCCCTATACCATCCGCAAAGATGAAGAAGGCAACATCAAAATCAAATGCCCCAAACAAAATCGGGAATACTCACCCGAAGAGATTTCGGCGATGATCTTGCAAAAACTCGCCGATGAAGCGAGTCGATATCTCGGCGAACCCGTCACGGGTGCGGTAATTACCGTACCTGCATATTTTAACGATGCTCAACGCCAAGCCACCAAAAATGCTGGCAAAATTGCGGGATTAGAAGTACTGCGGATTCTCAACGAACCCACCGCCGCATCCCTCGCCTATGGTTTGGATAAACGCCAAAGCGAGACAATTCTAGCCTTTGACTTGGGTGGCGGTACATTCGATGTCTCCGTCTTGGAAGTTGGCGATGGTGTATTCCAAGTCAAGTCTACCAGCGGCGATACCCAATTGGGCGGTGTGGATTTCGATCGCAAAATCGTCGATTGGCTCGCCGAAGAATTTCTCGCCGCCGAAAACATCGATCTTCGCAAAGAGCGTCAATCTCTCCAACGCCTCACCGAAGCCGCCGAAAAAGCCAAAATCGAACTCTCCGGCGTAATGGTGACAGACATCAATCTGCCCTTTATCACCGCCACCACAGATGGCCCCAAACACATCGAAACCAGGCTCACCCGCGCTCAATTTGAGGATTTGTGTTCAGATCTGATTGTGCGTCTTCGCGCCCCCCTCAAGCGCGCCCTCAACGATGCCAACCTCAGTACCTACGACATTGACGAAGTAGTCTTAGTCGGCGGCTCTACTCGGATGCCAGCAGTACAGGAATTAGTGCGGAGCTTCATCAACAAACGCCCAAATCAAAACGTCAACCCCGATGAAGTCGTCGCCGTCGGTGCCGCCATCCAAGCCGGAGTATTAGCCGGGGAAGTCAAAGATATCCTCTTGCTCGATGTCACCCCCCTCTCCCTCGGATTGGAAACCATCGGCGGCGTGATGAAAAAACTCATCCCGCGCAATACTACTATCCCCGTGCGGCGATCGGACATCTTCTCCACCTCCGAAAACAACCAAACAATGGTAGAAGTCCATGTGGTGCAAGGCGAGCGAGAAATGGCAGCCGATAATAAATCCTTGGGAAGATTCAAACTTACCGGAATTCCCCCCGCACCCAAAGGCATCCCCCAAGTCCAAGTTTCCCTAGACATCGACGCAAATGGGATCCTCCAAGTCATGGCAATGGATCGGACTACAGGGCGGGAACAAACCGTCACAATCCAGGGTGCGTCTACATTAGGCGAGATGGAAGTCCGGCGGGCGATCGAAGAAGCCGAACAATTTGCCGCCAGCGACAAACAAAAGCGCGAAAAAATCGACAAACGCAACCGCGCCGAAGCCTTATCGTACCAAGCCGAGCGACAACTCCGAGAAGTTGCCCTCGAATTTGGGATGCAGTTTGCCAATACCCAACGCAAACAAATCGAAGCCTTGATTCGCGAACTCCGCGAAGCTCTAACCACCGGAGACGAGCGGTTAATCGAAGAAATCAAAAACGAACTAGACGATGCCATCTACGACTTAACACGGCAAGTACGCACCCTCACCGAAGAAGAAGACAAAGGTCTTCTTGGTACCATTAAAGAAATCTTCATCGGCGATGATGAACCTGGTTATCGTGATAGTTATAACAATCGCGATGTCTACAATCCCTACGATCGCCGCGATCCATACGATGATAACTACGATCGTCGCAACGACTACCCCCAATCCTATCCCAACCCTCCCCGCAACACCGGATATCCCCAATCAAATCCCCCCCGCGACAACTACTACCAAAACCCCCGCAGCCGCGATGATGACTATCGTCAGGAGCCGCCACGCGATCGATACACCCGTGACGAACGGTATCCCAACCCTCAGAGCAATTCCAACCCCCGTAGAGACGATCCTCGCCGTCGCCCAGCCCTCGATGAACCCAATGGAGGATTCCGCCAATCTGACGATGATTATCTCAATGAACGATGGGAAGATAATGATATCCCCTCACGTCCTGCACCAGAACCACCACCACCAAGATCCGATCGTCGAGAATCATCACCACCCAATCGCCAAAGACCCCCCAACCCCAAACAGCCCCCACCACGCAATAATCCCCCCCGCAACAACCCAATTCGCGAGGATTGGGATGATGATGAGTGGTAGGGAGGGGTCAGGGGTGAGCGAAAAGTGCGGTACATTGAGGGTCTTCCCTGTCTTGTTGTTTTCTTATATCTCCTATCGGAGAGGCTGCCTACCTGTCTCCAAAATCTACACAGCCTCAAAAGCCTACCCTTCTATCCGTGACCCCTCCTATGCAAGATATTCGCAACTATTATGAGCTATTAGATCTCAAACGGGATGCTTCACCAGAGGAGATCAAACAGTCTTTTCGCAAATTGGCGCGAAAATATCATCCCGATCTCAATCCTGGTGACAAAGCTGCGGAGGAAAAATTCAAGGATGTCAGCGAAGCCTACGAAGTACTTTCCGATCTGTCGAAAAGAACGCAATACGATCGATTTGCGGCTGGATTTTGGCGCAAAAAAAATAAATCTAAAGCACCAAATCCAACTAAAGATCGATCGGGCGATGAAGAAGTAGGCGATGATTTTAATACCTTTATCGATCGATTATTAGGGCGCAAAAGAGAACCGACAGCTAATGACAATAATATCGATCGAACCCGCAATTCTCGCCCCGAAAGATATACCGAACGTCCCCGCGAACGCACAACAGCCGAAGCTCCCGAAACTAATTACGGACGTACATATACCGAAGCCCCACCCGCACCCAGAGCCAAAAACCTCGAAGCAGAACTCACATTACCACTAGTCAAAGCCTATCTAGGCGGAAGAGAAAGAATCACCATCCAAGAAGACGGTAGATCTCTAGAAGTAGACATGCCCCCAGGCGTAACTTCAGGTCAAAAAATCCGTTTACGCGGACAAGGGATCGCTGGTGGCGATCTGTATCTCAAAATTAATGTCGCAGCGCATCAGTTTTTCAAACTCGATGGTGTCGATATCTATTGTCAACTGCCAGTCACTCCCGCCGAAGCCGTTTTGGGTGGCTTTGTCGAAGTGCCTACCCTCGATGGATTAGTAAAAATTACTCTGCCTCAAGGTGTGGTTACCGGACAAAAATTGCGCCTCGCCGGAAAAGGTTTTCCCGCCGAAGCAGGCGAACGTGGCGATCAATTACTCGAAATCCAAGTGGTAATCCCCCAAAATCCCGCACCCGCCGAACGCGAACTTTACCAACAATTACGCGATTTGGAATCATTCAATCCCCGCTTAGATTTAACGGCGATTTAGGCGTGTTAGTTGGGTTTTGCTTGCGCGCAACCCAACCTACTACTGAGGGCGGTAAAGTCGATCGTAAATTGCATGGATTTATAACAATTTATTGGCAACCGATCGCAATCAGGATAACATCGTAGGTCGAGCGACCAAAAACATTACCCCAGAACTTGCCAGATAATTACATGAGTTCAGCTAGCTTCCAGTCTCGATCGAATTTTATCTGGTCTGTGGCTGACCTGTTGCGCGGCCCCTATCGTCCACCACAGTATGAGCGGGTAATGTTGCCGTTGACGGTGCTACGGCGGTTTGACTATATCGATCTGCATCCTGACAACAAATTCTGATGACGATTTACGGATTCTAATGATAGAATCTCCAAGTTGTCTGAAATTAGAAGATTGAAGGAGTAGATATTTGTATTTAAAACGTGTTTCAATTCAAAATATGGGACCAATAGATAACCTGGATATTGAGTTGCCATTCAAGAATAATCTGCCAATGCCAGTCTGTTTGGTTGGGGCAAACGGGTCAGGTAAATCAACGGTGCTTTCTACGATTGTCAATGGAATGGTTGTTAGTAAAGGAGTTGCCTTTGACGACGCGGAAGTCGAAAAAGGAAAGGTTTTCCGTCTTAGAAGTCCGCAATTTATAAAATATGGAGAGCACTACTATCATACTCTTGTTGAGTTCTCAGATGATATCTCTGTAGAGGAATGGATGCTCGATCGTCCCAAAGAGAAGTTTGAGTTTGAGTTTGAGTTTTGTCCTGCGATTACTTCCTGGAGTCAAATACCGGAGAGTGAAAACAGTCATTTTGCCCAAATTCCGATTCTAAATTCCGAAGTCGATCTTGCAAAAATCAGAGATGCTTTTGCAGGCAATTGCGTGCTGTACTTTCCGCCAAATCGTTTTGAGGAACCATCGTGGCTAAATGAAGATAACTTGTTAGGACGGCTCTCCCGCTAGTATGGGGAAAATCGGGTAAAATGTAGCGATAGCGGAATTTTACCCCCTTTTTAATATGAGTTTTAGTATAGATCCTTTATTGAAGTTACCGAATGTTGTTGCTGCAAACTATTCGAGTACATTAGA
>JANMEL010000313.1:0-4470 GCA_031376885.1 Chamaesiphon sp. OTE_70b_metabat_96
TCTAATGTACTCGAATAGTTTGCAGCAACAACATTCGGTAACTTCAATAAAGGATCTATACTAAAACTCATATTAAAAAGGGGGTAAAATTCCGCTATCGCTACATTTTACCCGATTTTCCCCATACTAGCGGGAGAGCCGGCATTACTAAAGGAACAGTAACTCAAAGACCTAAATTACCTAACTATCGGCAAGGTGGTCTAGCTTTAGTGACCTACACGGGACGTTCGGTCAAGCTTAAAGATGGGCTATTAAAGTTTCCACTAGGCACCAAAGTCAAGGCATGGTTTGGATTAGATGCTTTCTATCTACCAATGCCTACAAACCTAGACTATAAAGCAATTAGAGAGTACCGAATTCTACCTCGCAATGGTTGCTTTTATCTAGAGCTAGTTTATAAAACTGAAGATGTCCAGGCAGACGTAGACTTATCTAAAGCATTGATGATCGACCACGGAATGAACAACTGGTTAACAATCGTCAGTAACACTGGAACTAGTTTTATCATCGATGGTCTACACCTTAAATCTATCAATCAGGGCTACAACAAGCGTGTTGCTCGTCTGATGGAGGGAATGCCAAATGGTTATTGGTCTAAGCGATTAGAGCGGCTAACTGAAAATCGTAATCGGACGATGCGAGATGCTATCAATAAAGCAGCTCGAAAGGTCATCAATCATTGCTTGGACAACAACCTTGGTACTGTTGTATTTGGTTGGAATAAAGGCATGAAAGATGGGGCTAACATGGGAGCTAAGACTAACCAGAAATTTGTCCAAATCCCTACTGGCAGACTCAAAGATCGTATTGCCCAACTGTGCGAACAGTATGGTATTCGATTTGTTGAAACCGAAGAATCCTATACATCTAAATCATCATTTGTCGATCTTGATGTGCTACCTACATTCGGCAACTGGGCGGGTGACCCGACCAGTGAAAAACCCGAAGGGTGGCAACCAAGTGGCAAACGAATTAAACGCGGATTGTATCGAACTCTTGAGGGTTTATTGATTAATGCCGACTGCAATGGTGCAGCCAATATCGGTCGAAAAGTAGCGGCAACTTTGGGGCTTTGTCTCAAGGAAGTCTGTAGAGGTGCCTTGAAAACGCCTTTGAGAGTACCCTTGTGGTCTTAGTCAAGAATCCCCCCGATTCATCGGTGGGGAGTTTCAAATATTATTCGTAAGCTGAATGAGATCGTGATTAAAGTTTTACAACGCGGCTATACAAATCATGATTAAACTATTCTACGCTCCTGGAACCTGTGCTCTCGCCCCTCATATTGTCTTGGAATGGATTGGCGAACCCTACGATCTTCAAAAAGTGAAGCAGAGCGATCCTGAGTATCTCAAGCTCAATCCGTTGGGACAAGTTCCAGCCATCATCGACGGCGAGAGTGGGGTGATGAATCAAGCCAGTGCCATACTCAAATATTTAGCGCGGAAATATCCAGAGGCGAAGCTGGGAGATGATGGCACGTTGCAGGATGGATATGACCTCGACCGCTGGATGGCTTTTCTGACGGGCGACGTACATCCCGCTTTTTTTCCATTTTTTATGACAGATCGCTACTCGACCGATAGCAGCGATCTTACCAAGAAATCGATAAAGGAAGCCTCCTATAAGCTTATCGATCGTGTGTACCAGCATTTAGATCGACATTTAGAGGGTAAAGATTATATGGTGGGAAATCGCCGCACGATTGCAGATGCCTATGCGTTTGCGATGATTCGTTGGGGCAATTTGTTACCGACTGGCTTGGCAGATTATCCCAATCTCGATCGCTTTTATCATCATTGGCGCGAAGACGAGGGGGTAAAACGGGCGATGGAGCAACAGCAGATTAGTTAAATCGTTTACATCCTTAATCTAAGCAAGTCCACTAATACAAGGCGATAAGATGATTAGCACTAACGTACACACAATTCACGACCGCAATCTCCGAGGGCATAGCAAAATTGGTTGGTTAGACAGCCACCACACGTTTTCTTTTGGCAACTTTCAAGATCCCAATCGCATGGGATTTCGATCGCTGCGGGTAATTAACGACGACAGGGTTATTCCAGGTGCTGGGTTTGGCACTCACGGGCACAAAGATATGGAGATTCTCACCTATGTATTAGCGGGAGAATTGGCACATAAAGATAGTTTGGGAACTGGCTCAGTCATCCGTCCAGGCGATGTCCAAGTTATGAGTGCAGGGACGGGGATTCAACACAGTGAATTTAATAACTCTGAGTCCGAACCCGTTCATTTTCTGCAAATTTGGATGCTGCCCGATCGACAAAACATCACTCCGCGCTATGACCAACGCGACTTTCCGCTCGTAGAAAAGCAAGGCAAATTGCGGCTGGTGGGTTCCAAAGATGGACGAGAGGGTTCGGTCGTCATTCATCAAGACATCAATCTCTATGTCTCAATACTATCGACGGGCGATCGAATTACGTTTCAAACACCTCCCAATCGTTTTGCTTGGATTCAAGTTGCCAGAGGTATGTTGACACTCAATGGCGAGTCATTGCGGGAAGGCGATGGCGTACAAATTAACAGTCCAGAATTGCTGGAACTGACGACTGAATCCGACGCTGAAATTTTGTTATTCGACCTTGCTTAAAGACGTTGCTATATGGTTATTTCTACTTCCAATTCACCGACTAAACTCTTGTTGCCTAGTTTGCCTCTAGCAGACTGGCAAGATACCTATACAACACTCCACTTGTGGACGCAGATTGTTGGCAAAATTCGACTGGCTCTCTCTCCCGCAGTCAATCACTGGTGGCACTCTACCCTCTACGTGACCCCACGCGGACTGACAACTGGCACAATTCCCTACCAAACTCGTGCTGTGGAGATCCGGTTTGACTTTATCGATCGCCAGTTGCACATTGAATCGAGCGATGGCGCAAGCCAGACTGTTGAACTGATGCCGCGATCGGTAGCGGATTTCTACCAGGCGGTGATGGCAGCCTTGAAAGCGATCGATGTTGAAGTGCAGATTTGGACGATGCCCCAAGAGATTGCCAATCCCATCCCCTTCGATCGAGACGAGCGACATGCTACTTACGATCCAGAATCTGCCCAGCGATTTTGGCAAATTTTGGTACAAACCGATCGCATTCTGAGCACCTTTCGCTCGAACTTCATTGGCAAATCCAGTCCAGTCCATTTTTTTTGGGGGAGTTTCGATCTCGCCATCACCCGTTTCTCTGGACGAACCGCGCCCCAGCATCCCGGTGGGGTGCCGGGAATGGCGGATTGGGTGACGCGAGAAGCTTACTCCCATGAGGTGAGTAGCTGCGGTTTCTGGGCGGGAGATAAAGCTGTGACGGAGGCGGTTTTTTACGCCTACGCTTATCCCGAACCGTCCGCCTTTCAAACCTATCCGATTCAGCCCAAGGAGGCGTTTTACAACCCCCAGCTCCGAGAGTTTGTCTTGCCCTATGAGACAGTACGGCAAGCAGCCGATCCAGAAGCAATGCTACTGACGTTTCTGCAAAGCACCTATGAGGCGGCAGCAAATTTAGCCCATTGGGATCGAGGATTGCTAGAGCGATCTCCAGGCTCATAAATTCAAATGAAAAGGGCGTTGCTGATTTAAGGTATGAAGCATAGATTTTGCCCTCACCTCCAACCCCTCTCCCAAGCTTGGGAGCGGCGTTTTTATTCCGGGGTTCCCCCGGAATAAAAAAACGACAAGACAGAGGGGAGCCAGAGCCGAAGGATCTGGCGGGGTGAGGGCAACTCATACATCAATTCAGCAACTTCGGAAAAAGAATGACAGTAGTCGTCACCAACAGGAGCGCATCGAGATGGATAAAGGGAGATTAACAGCATTCAGTGATGGTGTCATCGCCATTATCATCACGATTATGGTGTTGGAATTGAAAGTGCCTCATAAAGATAATTTAGCCGCATTGCGTCCACTCATTCCCGTATTTCTGAGCTACATCCTGAGCTTTATATATTTGGGAGTTTATTGGAATAACCACCACCATTTATTTCAGGTAGTGCAGCACATCAATGGTCGAGTTTTGTGGGCGAATCTGCATTTATTATTCTGGTTGTCACTGATTCCCTTTGTTACTGCCTGGATGGGTGAAAATAACTTCACCGTCGTACCAGTTGCCTTTTATGGTGGTGTACTGTTGTTTGCCGCAATTGCTTATTCGATTCTGACTGGCACTCTGATTACCCATCACGGCAAAAATTCGACAATCGCGACTGCCATCGGGAGAGATTTTAAGGGCAAGGTATCGTTAGCGATCTATACCGCCGCAGTTCCGCTTGCCTTTGCTAACTCATGGTTAGCCTTTAGCCTCTATGTATTAGCATTCGTGACAAGTTAAGAAGCGATCGCAGTTGTCAAGCGGGTTTGAGAAGATGACTCAAAGAAAAATGGCTCGTCACTACGCATATGTTCAGGAAAGGGGGCAATAATTAACTTGACATTAGGTTTACGGATTGTTTTGA
>JANMEL010000315.1:0-16038 GCA_031376885.1 Chamaesiphon sp. OTE_70b_metabat_96
TTACTTGAAGAGCCTAAATCGGTAAGAACTACTAATTTGGCTTTAGTAATATCATAAGGAATGTCAATCGTAGCTGTTCTAGTATAACTAGCTCCACCAGCTAAGGGAGTTTCAGTATTGATTAAATATCGACTCAGAAAAGTATCATTAACACCGTCAATCACTCCATCAGCAGATAGCCAGACATTATCATACCAATCTCGATTGGCAGTAGCACTGCCTTGATTTGTCACCGTCCAACTAATGTTTGCAGCTTGTCCCCAAGTTGGATTTTCAGTTAAGATTTTAAAGTCACTGACTACTAAATCTGGCCTAACAAAGGGTGCATCAATTATTCGAGTGTTATTGCCCTCATCACTTTCAAGCTGTGAATTATTGGGGTAAGTAGCATTACTTGAAGAGCCTGAATCAGTAAGAACTACTAATTTGGCTTTAGTAATTTCATAAGGAATGTCAATCGTAGCTGTTTTAGTATAACTAGCTCCACCAGCTAGGGGAGTTTCAGTATTGATTAAATATCGACTCAGAAAAGTATCATTAACACCGTCAATTACTCCATCAGCAGATAGCCAGACATTATCATACCAATCTCGATTGGCAGTACCACTGCCTTGATTTCTCACCGTCCAACTAATGTTTGCAGCTTGTCCCCAAGTTGGATTTTCAGTTGTAATTTTGAAGTCACTGACTACTAAATCTGGCCTGACAAAGGGTGCATCAATTATCCGAGTATTATTGTTCTCATCACTTTCAAGCTGTGAATTATTGGGGTAAGTAGCATTACTTGAAGAGCCTAAATCGGTAAAAACTACTAATTTGGCTTTAGTAATATCATAAGGAATGTCAATCGTAGCTGTTCTAGTATAACTAGCTCCACCAGCTAAGGGAGTTTCAGTATTGATTAAATATCGACTCAGAAAAGTATCATTAACACCGTCAATTACTCCATCAGCAGATAGCCAGACATTATCATACCAATTTTGAGTGGCAGTAGCACTGCCTTGATTTGTCACCGTCCAACTAATGTTTGCAGCTTGTCCCCAAGTTGGATTAGGTGTAATAATCTGGAAGTCGGTAATAACTAAATCAGCCGCAGCCACATCTGCTCGATCGCTAACAACCCCATCGATCCGTACTCCCCCAAGCGTCTCTAATCTCGGTAAGAGCCGCTCGCCGATCGGTAATGTACTCGACATCAAAGCATCAGTTTCGCTATGCTCTAAGCCCAAAATATGCCCAAATTCATGCTCGATCGTACTTAACAGATCGACCTTTTTAAAAGCTAGCGAATCTTCCCCAGCCAATAACCGTCCCCCACCTACTGGGGTAAATTCCGAATTATCCATTGGAGTCGAATCGATATACCAACCAATCCCACTCGCATCCCAATCCAGGACGATCGTATAGCCTTGAGTTTCAGCTAGAATATTGCTAGCTAGATCGTCTACAACTAATTTAGTCCCCCGTAGTTTCTCAACCTCTGCTATTGATAAACCTAAAGATGCCCACCGCTCGATCGCCGCTGACTGTAATTGGGCAATAATTTCGGGAGTTAATGGTTGGGAATTAATTGTGGAGTTCTCTAAATTCTGAGTACTAGCCAGATCGATTGTCGTCGCAATAGCTGGCGGTGATAGAGTTGCAACATTAGCCGCTCGATCGCGTAAGCTTGAAAGTGAATCAGCAATACCAAAACCTTCAGGGATCGGTGCACTTGGGAATAGATCGTTAGAACTCCCTGTCGATCTCAATAAAAACGTACTTGACGCACCCAGCAAGAGAGAGTCATTACAAAGCCCCCCGACTTTGAGCGGCGACTCAGTGAATGTCAGGGGGGCGAGTAACGGTAATGTCAACGTCAGATCGAGCTTGGGAGCGGTGATGTTGAGACTGCTAAAAGCCTGTAAATCGCCACCGCTAGGTACTAACGGATTAATTAATAATCGATCGTTAGTTACTGGAATCCCTAAATTGTCCATTACCGTTACTCAACTTGTTTGTTTGTAATGTGTAGCTCTTAGCCCCGTTGGGGCGGGTGTGGGAGGGGTGTTGGGTGTTGGGAAAAGGGTAAGTCATTATTACTTTGTTACACCTCACTCCTCTTCCTACACCCCACACCCCATACCCCACACCCTCTTAAAATTACCTAAATTTTAACTCGCAACTGGTACTTAATCTAAAATTAGTAACTTATCAGCTCCAAGTTATG
Organism: Chamaesiphon sp. OTE_70b_metabat_96; assembly: GCA_031376885.1. Taxonomy (GTDB): domain Bacteria; phylum Cyanobacteriota; class Cyanobacteriia; order Cyanobacteriales; family Chamaesiphonaceae; genus Chamaesiphon. The sequence goes on from JANMEL010000315.1 coordinate 2,210, forward strand.
ACTTATGGCTGATAACTTATGAATTAGAAGTGACTAAAAGTGGTGGTAACTCAGCCGCATAGCTGACTTCCATCCCATCGATTAGAGATTTAGCATCGAGAGTTGCCGTGATGAATCGATCGCCAATCAGTGTGGTATATTCACTCAGATCTTGTTCCCAATTACCAATGATTTTAGCAATTTCAGTAGCTTTATCATCTGCTGGAGTTTTGGAAGCATCATAGCTAAAGTTACCCGCAAACAACACAACTGGAGTAGCTGGTTGTTCGGGGAATTGAATGCTAGCTTCGTTGATGGAGAGGTTCAACTGACGCTCGGACAAGTCATAGACGAGGTTGAGAGACGCACGCACTGCACCAGTGCCGTAATCCTGCCAACTACCTGTTGCGAGCAATTGGCTGTTGATGTACTTGCTTGCATCTTCAGGGCGATTGTGAGCCACGTAGCTGCGAAAGTTGATGCCCACTGCTTGATAGTCCGCAAGTTTCAGGGTGGTGACATATTTTTGAGCGATTTCACCTGCTTTGATAGTTGCCAGATCCTTGTCGCCGACTGCTTCGAGGAACATTACCCGATCTGGTTGGGCGGCGATACTAAAGCCATTTTCAAAGACGATTTGAGCGACTTTATCTGTATAGAGTGGCTCGCGCGCTAGTTTCCAGTCACTTGGTACGATCCCAGTTTGTTTGAGGAAATCTTCGTTGAGAAGACTGGGATTTTGAGTTTTGACGGAGATAACGATTGCGAGTTCTTGAGTAATCAATTGGCTCATAACGATCCTTAAATACTTTCGAGGTAGATGATGCTAGTGGGAAAGTATGCTGATTTCGGTCGCACATACTACTCCCAAAATTCAATATAACTTAGAGATGAGACATCTAGCCTCAGTGGATTTGATGATATTTCAATATGTTGGGAATTAATAACTCTGTAAATCTACTTAGTTGTGCATGAGAGAATTTTATAAGGGTTGCCATTCAGTAATAAATTAAACAAACTAGAGAAAGGGCTGGAGTTAGCGTCCAAAAACCATAAAAATTAGTACTGTAGCCCATAATTCGATCGTCTTTCTAGTATATTTGAGATTTTGAGATCGTAGCTTGAAGTTGCTTTGCTAATCAGATTTAGTCAACATTTTAATAGATTAAAAGCAATCTAGATAACCTGTTCGAGCTTGGAGGGTGACAGCGGTGCTGTCACCCTCCAAGCAGATGGGGGATTTAGAGCGGTGGCTGGGGCTTTAAATTCGTGATCCCACAGTTACTCCAATAAGTCTCCCAAATCTTTACTAGCCTTACCCTGCAACTGATGACGATTATCATCATAAATCATCAACGTACTCAAATTCTGGTGTCTACTCAATGACTGAGCCGCTCTCACATTCCCCTCACTCACATCTAAATAAGCCGTAATCGCACTATGTCGAACCCTGTGAGGAGAAAGGTCGATCCCCACAGGTTCGGCATACTTCTTGACGATTCTGGCAATATCCTTGCCGTCTAATCGGTTGCCATTATTGCTCACAAACAAGGCTGGATTAACACTATCTGGTTTGACTACTAAATATTCATTGATAGCGTTAACTACGGCTGGATTGAGATCGATCGACTGTAATTCCAACGTCCCTTTACCCAGAATCATCAATCTATTCTCTTGATGTAGGAAGTTTGATCGATCTAGTGAAACTATCTCACCCCTTCTCAAAGCATTATCCCACAACAACCGACAGATCGCATAATCACGCTTACCCAGCAGTGTAGATCGATCGATTTCCGCTAAAACACTACGATATTCATCAACAGTTCTCCCTCTAGTATCCCGATATTTCTGACTTCTCAGTCCTTTAACATCAATCAAGGTAAAACTGCACAAACCGCGCTTTCTCGCATAATCAACCAAGGATTTAAGGGCTGATAAACGTTGATTGATAGTTGCACTAGACAACTTTAAATCGATTAAGATTTTTCGATAAGTCAGTACTTGATGAAGAGCGTCAAATTGAGAGAGTAATAGAAAGCTCTGAAGGGCATCTGCGATCGAAAGAGATGAATAAACTTTATGACAGAAATCTGCTAAAGATTTGTTATAAGCTCTTTGAGTAGTTTCTTTAATCTGGAGAGACAAGAAACTATCCCAAATCTCAAGTCTCGCATCATCAGAGATGACGGGAGTAATTTCTAGAGTATCCACTCTAATTAATTGGGGAATGGGAATCTGCATTACAAAATTTCCTCAATCTCACTTGGTGATTTTGGATCGACCGAGAAAATTGGATCTTGCTCGATGACAAACCACTCATGATAGAGAATCGCCAGCCAAAATTCTTCGCCTGCAACTCGATCGCATACAGCTAGATAACCAATTTCATACCATTCACTTCCATAGGTGGTATCTGTCAAAAATATCGTGACAGAATTGCGATCGGCACTCCAAATAGTCCTAGCAATTTCAATATTGGGATGATGTTTAAGCGGAATTGGTAGTAAAACTGGGTGATTGTCAATGACCATAAATTCTGGAATATCCTCCTGTTGGCGAGGAGTCGGTGATAAGTCTGGACGATTGGCAAAGATAAGTGGCTCTGGCTCTTCATTGAGGATACAATCCCAGTCAAATGGGCCTTCATGCTTTTCTATAATCTGGTCATACCGCACTTTCGCAATCTTTTGACGTGTCACCTCAGATAAATCTGCTACTTTCATATAATTTACTCCCACTAAATCTTTTGCATATTAAACCCGATTACCTACAGCGTTCGCGTAGCGTCGGCTCTGCCGAAACGCGGCTATTGCATGGGCAAACGTGACCCTACCGCTAACAATTGAATCATAATTTTCAGTAGTTCACTGATATGTTATTATATAAATATCAGTAATTTGCCAACCAAAAAATTCTAGAAAAGGTAGTTTGTAAGGTTGAACAATCTCCATAGTTATTTACACCCCCTCACCAGCTAAACTCAAGATTTCTACGAGTGAAGATTCAACACACTTGGTAATTATCTCCTTGAGATTCGCGTCATCACCACCAGATTGCCAAGCGACAATGGCATCGATATAAGCAGAGCGATCTTCAGTTTTAATCACTGCAATCGGATACCCAGATCTGAGCAAACTAAGATTCATCAATAATCTAGCAGTACGTCCATTACCATCCTGGAAGGGATGAATTGTAACTAGTCGATAATGAATCTCTGTGGCTATTTCAACAGGATGCAAAGCTGGATTAGAGTGCAACCAATCGCCAAATCCCTGCATCAGTTCTGGCACTAGAATTGCATCGGGGTAGCGGTAATTGCTACCCGCAGCCATCACATTCACTGTTCGGTAAGCACCTGCATTCCGCTCTCCTTTACACACCAATCCATGAACCTGGCGGATATCCCATTCGGTAATCGCTCGTTCATCCACGGCCAGATCTCGAATGAAGTCAATGGCTTCAACGTGGTTAATCGCTTCTAAGTGATCTTTAAGGGGTTTACCACCGATAGTTATCCCCTTTTCGATCACAATTTGAGTTTCGGATTGAGTGAGGGTATTACCTTCGATCGCATTGGAGTGATAGGTTAATCGGATATTATAAACTTCCCGCAGATTATCCACTAAATCAGGCGGCAAGGGACGGATGCGATCTAATGTAGCTTTGAGCGCATCAATTTGGGTAAGGAGAGTGGGGTTAGACATCAGAGGCATCGAACAAGTTGTCATCTCAAAAATTAATCATCGATTGATACAGGATACGTGCAAAAACCTGCAAGATCGCCGTCAAAGCTTTGCCTAAACTGGCTTTCAATTCTACTTTGACGTTTTTGGCGGGATGGGCAATCTAGGCGCATCCAGTCTTAGCCTACAATTTTCCCAATTTGGCATGGTGGGAGCGGCAATATTCCCCTTAACGTAACTTTCTGCACGGTTGCTCACTTGACCGCTAATCCCCCTTTTCGAGGGAATGTGCAATTAAGCCGTAAATAAGCCAGATTTAAGGTGATATGGCTATTTTAGCACAGAACAATGTCCGAAAAGGTGCATTATCGGACATTAGATGAGAGTTAGGTAAATTTGATATTACGCCATGAGGTCGTGCTATAATATTAGGACGCACAGATCGATTACCACAGCAGATTGGAGGTTTTATGACAGTCGCCAAGAATCATCCAAATACCCAGCCATTACTCATCGATATTAGTAATACCGCGCTCCATTCAACCGAACAGTTGGAGCTGTTGCGGAATGGCAATCCCGATCTCAAGTTGGAATTGACTGAGGAAGGGAAACTCAGCGTGATGCCAGAAATATTTGGCAATGGGACAGTGGTACAAGAAGAGCGGCTGATTTCTGAGCCAACATCTTTAGGAAAATATAGCTTGCTGGAACTGACGGCGGAAGAAACTGCTCGAAGAGTTGCGATGGTAGAACGTCACAACGAACGCGAACGTCAAGAATGGGATAGTTTAACTCCAACACAAAAAGCGGAACATGACAGACAATTTGATGAGTTGTATAAGTCTCTCGCTGAGTCGCGGAGATAAATTGCCTAATGATTGTTTTTCTAGATACTAACATTCTTGGATTAATTTGCAATAAGAATGTCTCATTTGATGAATGTCAACAATGTAAGAAATGGTTTGATACTCTATTCCTTCGGGGGGTTCGCATCGTTACTTCGGATCTTTGTCACTATGAAGTGATGAGGGGTTTGATTAGCTCTTCAATTCAATCGGCTGAACCCGCTCCAGGACTTAAATCTTTGGAGCTTTTAAAGACGGATGGGTTTTTAGAATTTCTACCTGTTTCTACAGAGGCGTTGAATTTAGCTGCCAATCTTTGGGCTAGAGCATTTACGAGCGGGCAGACAACTAGATCCGAAAAGGATATTGATATCGATATTATTATTTCTGCTCAGTATCAACTACTTAAAGATGAGTTTCCAGGACAGCAAGTTATCATGGCAACAACAAATTTAAAACATCTTTCCATATTTTGCGATGCGGCTAATTGGAGAGATATTAAAGTCTAACTTCGGTCGCTGGATTTCACATAGAATTGGGTTGAATTTAATTAGAGTTTAGTGAATGGTATGAATATTGGCGAACAAGATTTTTTAGAACAACTCGAAATATGCTGCCCTGTTTGTGGTAGCAATAGTTTTGGTCTTGATGAAACAAATACTGTTAGTTGCAATGAGTGCGATTATTCCGAGCCAGAACAGGAACCAGATTAGTCGTTCGGAGATTTGGTAATACTATGCCCACTAAAGTCCCCCACAATTGCTCTCAATGCTCCAAGATCGGCACTGATGACGCGAAGTTGAAGTCCTGCTGGGATAGTAAACTTTGCCCTGCCAGAAGACATTATCACCGCAATCGTGGCAAGTTGTCTCTGGAACGCAAGGCGAAACGTTTGGGTTCGAGTAATATCGCTGAAATCGCTGTTAATATTCCAGCGGGATTCGCGGCTAGTATGATTTTCTATCGAGAGCGACAGGATGCTCCGGTACATGCAATTGCGGCGGAGGTTTGGCAAACAGAGAAGGGGAAGGTGTTAGCGGTACAACCGATGCACTGTTTGGGTTTAACTCCGGCTCAGGTGGTGGAGGTGATGGTGGAGATTTTGAAAGCTTGTTCGAGTGAGCTAGGGGTGGAAATTAGTAAGTTTGCAAATAAGGTGGAGTTACATCCATTCCAATGTCCGATTATTCCTTGTTCTCAATGCCCAGGTTAAACATCAAACAAAATTACATATTTTGATTATGTTATAATAAGTTAGATCGTACAAAAAATGCAATTATGTCAAAATTCGATCGCATTACAGTAAACTCGGCACAAAAAAGCGGACAGCCTTGCATTCGAGGAATGCGTTTAACCGTCTATCGAGTTGTGGCTTTAATGGCAACTTATTCAAGTCGAGTAGAGCTATTAAAAGACTATCAAGAATTAGAAGAAGAAGATCTGGTTCAAGCTTTAGAATTCGTGGAGAGCTGTATGTTAAAATTGAAGTCATCAAATATTTTTTCAGAAGTCCAAGCAGAAGTTGATAACGACTTCGGGGATTGGAATGAAAATATTGGTGCTTTTATTAAGGTCGAACATTATCCTTTGCAGCTACCATTATGAACGTGCGAGCTAAATTGGGAGTGCTGGAGTATTTGACAAATTTAGCTGATGCTAAGAACAAGGAAAGTACGAGTGTCAGCAATAAAATTAGAAGAGGAGTCTTGTATATTAAATATTGGCTTCAGAGTACGAGTGCAATTGACTTTCATCTCGACTTTGAAAATATGGAAGATGAATTGAATGATTTGGACACTCATGTCAAAGTTATAATTGATAAAGCTGAACGCGATCTTAGCATCTTAGATGAGTGTTTGGTTCATTTTCAGGCTGCCAAAAGTAAACATTTCCTGGTCGGACGAGAATATTGTATTAATGTATTGAAATCAGCCAAGGTAAGATTACGTACTCAATAACAATTCAATTTACTACTCGTCATTAGTCGATCGCCCTCGCTCCACAACTAGCTGATACATGGAAAAATAGAGAAGATTTTAAATCGGAAAGTAATTAATTGGTTAAAAAAATACTTCTAATGTTTGGTCAACGCTATTTTCTCCCTATTCTATGCAACTACAAAAACAGCTAGAACTAGATTTGTGGCAGATTCTGGCGGTTGCTCAAACTGAACCTGCTACTGTGGGGTTTATCGAGCTGTGTGGTCATTTGGAGGGTTTGAGTCTGGTTGATGGAGGGAGGGCAATTGGGGAGATTGCGGAGATTTATCGATCGCGTGCGGAGACAATTTTAACTGAGATTAATGCGGCTTATTTGCCAGTTAAGGAGCCGATTGTACCTGATGAGTTATGGGCGCATCTGTATCGTTCTACTTTTATTTTGCGGGATGAGCATCTGTATCTGGCGGTGGAACACGACTATCCTGCGTTGCGACAATCGGTGATTAAGTTTGGTGTAGAGGCGAATGAGGTGGCGATTGAATCGATGATTGAAGCAGTACTGGGGAATGCTCATGGGGAGGAGATTGAGCTGTGGGCGAGTAAGATTCGGGGGGTGATGGTTGAATGTGGGGAGATGTTGTTGGTGGAGTTACAGCAAAAATCGGGATTGAATCTGGTAGATTTATGGTTGGGGCTGTTGTTGGGCGAGACTGGTTGTTCGATTCGTCGTCAGTTGAGTGGTGAGGTAGAATTTAGTATTGATTTCTACGATCGGGCAGGAATTTGGATCGTTGAGTTTGTAACAGGAGAAAAAGAGAATGAAGTTTGAGGGAACGCGAGCATATTACCGAGATGGAAAATTGGGATGAAGATTATATTGGGGTGCAATCAGGATACATGTAAAATAGTGCCACGAAACCTTGAAGAACAGACTGGGTAATTCTTTCAATAGTTTCAACAAAAATATCCATTCAATAATTGAACAGCTTGATATCTCGTCAAATTAAGGTCGAAAATTGGTTTCAATCGGTTTGGCTATAACTCTTGTCTAGAAACAATTTTAGCGATTGGTGGCACTATTTTACACGTATCCTGATTACACCCCCAACTGACCTGCAAATATTTAATTATATGAGATCGAAATAGTACCATCAATTTAGATTTATTTCGATCCAACTTTATTTTGGGAAATATTGATGATAGATTTTGAGTTGTTTGTATCCACCAACAAATCCTCCAGCATCCCAGAAGCACCTTTTTGTTCTTGCCGTCGATTATCGTCGTACAGACTCAAAGTATTCTGATTGCTATGCCGACTCAACGCTTGCGCCGCCCGCAGATTACCACCACTAGCATCCAAAAATGCCGTAATCGAACTATGCCGCAAACGATGCGGTGAAACTCGTCGCTCGATCCCCGCAGCCTCCGCATACCCCTGAACGATCCGATAAATACTATCCCCAGCAATCCTCGCCCCATAACAATTGTGGCTCAAAGAAGTAATCATCGGCTGTTTTGGTAAATTACAGGGATGAAAATTCAGCCACTCCTCCAAAGCATAACTCACACTTCCAGTCAGATCGATCGCCACCTTCGCTCGTTTCCCCTTCCCCAAAATCATCAACTTCTGCTGCTGGGGTAGAAAATCCTCGATATTCGCACTGGCAATTTCCCCCCGCCGGAGTGCATTGCCCCAGAATAACAGCATGATCGCATAATCTCTCATCCCGATGGGTGTACTTCGCTCGATTGCCGCCAACATCGACTTAAACTGTTCGACCGAGATTCCCCTAGTATCGCGATAACTTTCAGAGGGAATGCTCTCGATGTCGCCCAGATCGATCGTAGTTTTACCCAGTTTTCGCGCCATGTCTACCAGACTTTTAATCGCTGCCAACCGGACATTAATCGTGCTGGGTGCCAGGTTTTTATCGATCGAATAGCGGCGATAACGCAGCACTATCTCAATTGCAGCATATCGATCGAGTGCCAGAAATTCTGAGATTGTCTCTGGGTTCGCAGAGCCGCCATAAGCAAACTGACAGAAATTCTCGATCGCCCTAACATACTGTTTTCTGGTGCTGTCCGCAATCTTCAACTGCCCAAACTCCGCCCAGAGATTATCCACAGCAACGACATGAACCGAAACAGGGACGATCTTCTCAATGACAATCTCCACCATGATTTACCCCTCACCCGCCAAGCTCAAGATTTCCACTAGCTAATCTGGTTCAATGCCCAGAGCGCGTAGTTGGGCTGCTAACCGATCGGCTCTTTGGTCTGCTAGCTCGGCTCTTTGGTCTGCTAGTTCGGCTCTCTGGTCTGCTAGTTTGGCTCTTTGATCTGCTAGTTCAGCTTGTTCTACTGGAGTAGGGTAGCGATGGTTATTTTCGTCATACCAATATACCCATTCACGCATCAATGCACCGTGCCTGATTCGTTCGCAGCCTATTCCTAACCCAATCTCTGGCATCCACAAGGGATTGGAGGAATGTAGTTGATATTCACCATTAACTAGCTGATGGATTTCTAGTGTTGGCTTGCGGCGACGTTTGGGGTTATAGATGATGTAATAAAGCACCCCCATCTGTGCATATTCCTGAAGCTTTTTAGTATATTCGCCTCCTGGTGTGGTTGAGACTACTTCTAGTACCAAAATTGGTGGGACTTTCTCCTCCCATAGCGTATAACAAGAGCGCATTTGTTCGTCGAAGACTCGCTCGACATTCAGGCTCAAGAAACCATCAGGGACGATTGCCGATCGATCTGGGTCAGTATAAATTGCCATATCAATCCCAAAAAACCAATCCATCCGGTCTTTCCAAAGGATTTCCAGGATTGATTTAAGTAGACTGGGAATGATTTCTTGAAGTTCGTTATCCACGGGAGTATCGTCAGAGCAGGGCAGTTCGTCGGCGGTGGGTAGGTATCGAGGTAACTGGTACTGATACATGGCTGAGGTGAGTTGTTTTGCGAACAATAGTAGAATCATACCACGATTTAACGCATGAAAATCAGCATTTACATGCGTCGGATAAAACTCGGATAAAATTGATGTTTCGGATCGGTTCATGATATAATTAAAGTACAAATTCTATCGGCGATAACCATGCAAAGCCGCACTCCAGAAGAGACGATCGCTATTATAAAATGGCGCAACCAGAACCGCCGGACACTCCGCAGCAACTATCAACAACAATATATCGCTTGCGGAATTTCTGAAGTCTTAGCCGCAGGTGGCAGTTACGATCGTGTTGAAGCTGCGGCGATGGCTACTAAAAAGCCATTTATCATGGACTGGATTCCCGAAGCAGTCAGCACCGTCAATTTCTACTGGGTCAAATTTTATGGCTTGAAGAAAGAAGCTTGGGAACCACTGTACCCAGTTTTGTTCACTGTTGGCGAAACCGCGCCTGTAGAATATCGATCGAAACAACGAGAAGTGTTGATGGTAGTTGATTCTGGTGCAGAAGTAAGTCTAATCAGTAAAATCCTTGGTGAAGAATTAGGTTTCTCTGTTGCTTATGGAGAAAAAATCGAGATTGGGCAAGGAGTAGGAGGAGATATTGAGTATGTAAACCGCATTATCGACATATCGATCGCTGGAAATACTTTTAAGGCTCCTGTAGCCTGGATCTTGAACGATATCGGTGATACGCCACTGCTCTTAGGGCGAGAGGTTGTATTTGACCTGTTCGACATTAAATTTGTCCAAGCAGAGGAGCGGATTGAGTTTGAGTGGCGAGGGACGGCAGATGCCAACAAAGCTACCGCATAATTGTGATGCTTGTTCCAAGTTGTCTGCACCCCAAGCCAGATTGAAGCATTGCTGGGAGGACAAGCGTTGTCCAGATCGGCGTTCTTATCATCGAAAAAAAGCAGCTACAGCGATCCGCCGGAAGGAGCAGCGGCAAAACTCATCAATTAACACGATCGTTGGTGCAGATGGTACCCCATTCGATCTAGCTATACCGGACATTTATGCTGCGGAACTTTGCTTGTGGGTTAACCGATCGAATAACACTATCCACGCGATCGGGGCGAGGCTCTATTGCGGCAGTGTGATGACGGATCGAACTCAAGTAATTCACTGCTTGGGATTAACCAATGCTCAAGTTAAACAAGTGGGGCGCAGCATTCTATTGGCGATGTCAGCCCAGCATGGCAATGTTCCACTGCCTAAGTTTCGCGTGGTTAAAGAATTTGATGCCAGTCTCTGTCCTCTAACAGATTGTCATGTCTATTGACCGATTGGCTCGATCTCAGCCCAAGGTCGAACAACTGACTATTTGGACATTACTCGAACGGGTAAACGCAGATCCTCTTGAGACAAACATCATCGATTTGAGTAATTGGATCGGTTTGCTTGATTTAGAGTCGGCTGGGGATGCCTTAGTTACTTGGGGAGTATCTTTTCGCGATCGAGCAATCCAATTGCTTGATGAGTGGCAACTTAAATCTCCCTTGACAGCAGCAGAGTTAGTTGAGCCATTGTACGATCGAGCGATTTTCGATGACCTGGTATTAGGACGGATGGAGTGGGATCTAGGGGATCTGGTGGAGACGATGGAGGCTGACTATCCAACCGAGCGATATGCGGCACCTGCAATCGCTTTAGTGAGTAAAGATGCAGCACTAGAACTGGCAGATATCCAAATTGCTTTGGACACAGCGCATGATGAAAATATAGATGAGTGGGTACAAATTACGCTCGATCGGATTCAGTCCGGCATGAATTTTGCTGAAGTAATCCAATTATTACCACTCGGACAAGTCTGGTTATCGGTGCTATTATCTGACGATCGAATCAGGTTAGTTCGATCGCATGGAGACTTTTACGATGTCAACGGTTTGATGTTTGACAATTAGCATCTGTTTTAGCCTTGACATTAATTTGATATTAATATATATTGATATCAAGTTGGGGGTCGATAAGTATGCCTCATGGAGGAAAGCGGGAAGGAGCGGGGAAAAAAAAGCTCGATCCCGCTGAACACAAAGTCAAGATGTTGTTAAATCTCGATCCAGAGATCGCTCGATGGATAAAAGCTAACGGACAATTAAGTTACAGCCAATTTGTCAATAATAATTTGAAAAATATGCGGGATTTAGAGTCACAGGCAAAAGTTATTGCACTAGTGAACCAGGCGGGTGGGGTAGCAAAAACCACCATGACAATGAACCTTGGCTATCAACTAGCCAAATTAAATCATCGCGTTCTGTTGGTAGATTTAGACCCCCAGGCAAGTTTGACAGACTTTATGGGACTAGAATCTTACAATCTCACTCAGACGATCGCCGATTCCCTTTTAGATGAGAATGTCGAGCTAGCCATTCATCCAAATATACATTCGATGGATTTAATTCCTTGCAACCTGAATTTGAGTGCTGCGGAGTTCCAATTAGTCAGTGCAATGGCGCGGGAGCTACGGTTAAAAGTTGTATTGGAGAAACTGCGCTCGAACTATGATTTTATTCTGATTGATTGTCCGCCCAATATGGGAATTTTGAACGTGATGGCTCTTACGGCTGCAACTCATGTTTTGGTACCTGTTGAGACTCAATACAAAGCTTATCAAGGAGTAGACTACTTACTAGACACGATTCGCAAGGTTAAAATCCAAATAAATCCAGATTTGAAAATAGCTGGATTTTTGCCAACTTTGCACTCTAAAACTAAGCAAAATACCGATATATTAGCTGCACTTCACGAAAATCTTAGTGCGATTGCCCCAGTATTTGCCTATATACCTCGCGCAACTGCATTTGCTGACGCATCAATGGCACATAAGCCATTAGCTGTTTTCGCACGTTCTCACCCCGCTGTAACTATCTTAGAATCGATCGCTCAATCGTTGGAGAAACTAGATGTCTAGATCCCTTGTGCCCAAGATGCGGGGAGTTGAAGCTTATCTGAGCGACACTTCTAAAATCGACCAGTTAGAGTCGATCGCACTAAATACGCCCCCCCAATATATAGATCCGAAATTACTCGTTCGATCGCCATATCAGCCTCGAACTAGCTTTGTGCAGAATGAAATGGATGAATTGGAAGCTTCGATCGCTGCGGCTGGAGGGGTAAAAGTGCCGCTGATCGTTCGCCCAGGAATCAACGAAATCATTGCTGGTGAGCGTCGTAGCATTATCTCCATTAAGCGAGGGGATTTACTTGTGCCTGTTTTTTGGCATACTTGCAGCGATGAGGAAGCAGCAGAGCTGGCAGGATTCGAGAATGTGAAGCGGGCTGACTTGAATGCGATCGATGAAACTAATCTTGTCATTAACATGGTGAAGATGCGATTGAAGTTAATCGACAGACAAACGGCGATTGACTTAATTCAACGTGTCAATTATCAGATCCGAACTAATAATTCTCACTCGCGTAACAACGCTTGGCGAGTGCCCCGCCCAGATGTTGTTACGTTGGATAAGAGCATCATCGAATCGGAATCACATCACAACGTTGTTACGTCAGATGAGATGCTCAGAGAGTCGGAATCACATCACAACGTTGTTACGTTAGAGGAAGTAACCATAGTTGAAAAGACGATCGCCGATTTTACTAAAGGATCGTTGAGCCTGCTTTCTTTTTGCTCCCATAAACTCAAATTACTAAATCTACCAACTGAGGTTGTTGAAGCAATCAGAACGAATCAGATTGAGTATACGAAGGCGGCGGAGATTGCCAAAATTGAGGATGAAGGAGCTAGGAAGGAATTACTCGATAGGGCTGTAGAATTCGGATTAAGTGTCAGCAAGGTAAAAGAGGAAGTAGCGAAGATAAAACCACCCCCAGCCAAGAAACCGCCTAAACAGCTAGAGAGCTTGGCGATGGACGATCCAATTATCGTCTCAAAAGAGGATTCTCCCCCGATTACAGAGTATTTAGGTGAACAGATACCAAATGTTCAATTAGGGCAGCCTCAGCCCGATTTAACTGTAGAAAGTAATCAAGAAAACATTGATGATTCGATTCAAGAGATAGCAGAGACAATTAGATTCAAAATCTCTAACGATGCCTATACATTGGAGACTAAACAGGAGATTAAAGAATTACTCGATCGAGTGGTAAAATTATTGAATTAAATTTTGTTTAATTCAAAAATTTCAAGAACGAACTGCTGGAGGTATTGAGATTTTTTCCCCTCTTGTTGATGTAATCATCCATTCACCCTCTATACCCGCTAATCCTAATGGAGTCGAATAAAGTTTTGTTGTAAGAATGCCAGATTTTAATAAAATGGCTCTCCCGCTAGTATGGGGAAAATCGGGTAAAATGTAGCGATAGCGGAATTTTACCCCCTTTTTAATATGAGTTTTAGTATAGATCCTTTATTGAAGTTACCGAATGTTGTTGCTGCAAACTATTCGAGTACATTAGA
>JANMEL010000004.1:0-3703 GCA_031376885.1 Chamaesiphon sp. OTE_70b_metabat_96
AAATCCTAATAACTGAAGATACAGAGGAGTAGAAGCGTTCATGGGAATGTAAGCTAGAGCGTTCATAACTTTAGCTTCTCATGTTTTCTACTCTTTTCTTCTCCCTGTCTGCTTTTGAGGCATTTGTGTCAGGCAGTCAGCATGGGTTGACCGTCACAGTCGGGATAGATGATTTCAGGTGCGATTGTGGTAGTGATTTGGGCGACCATATCAACTAGGCTAAAATTTGTTCTGGTTTTATTTTAACATATAACTCGATCGTTATTCTAAATAAACTGTCGCGGATTCCAATAAACATTAGAACGATAGCCGATTGTGACACGATCGATCTCATCAACATCGACTATTTGTTCTGAGCTATTGTAATCGACATAACCCGATCGATACCAAGGATGAGAGCCATATTCATTTTCTCGTAGATTTCCGCGTACTGAAGGTGGGAAAATTTTATCTACCCATTTATCGGCAGTTTCTTTCGTAAATTTCCCGTCAATTTGTTTAGGATAAATTACCACTGTATAGGGTGATTCTATCTCTTGGTGACGACTAAATAGCAGGAATATATCTATGGCTGGTAGCTCGTCGATCGATTCCACATAGCCTATTTCTGCACCACGGGGATGTAGATAATGATAGTTGTATGCCAAATGCCAAGATGCTTGCCGAATCATCTCAGGATCGTCGTTATTTCCTATTTCAATTAATAATGGTTCAAGTCCAGCAATTTTTTTCTGCTCATCTGTCGCCGCCGCACAAGCTATATCAATTCTGCCTATATCAATCAAACGGCGAATTGCCTGTGGATCGTCACTAAAACTCTCATGAGCCAATAATTCTAGGGTAATTGGAAAATACGAACTAAAAGTTTCGGGAGTAGGAGATCGTGCGAAGATATCGAATATCCATTCTCTATAATCTTCATCTTCAGGTATAATTTGACATCGACGTTTCCACCCAGACATTACTCCTGGATGCTCGATTTCTTTGGCATTAATGAAGGATATCATTTCAGCTAGAGGCGGCACACCCTCGATCCTTTTTTGATATTTTTCATAATTCATCGTGCGTGGGAATTCTCCACAGCTACAATTAAACTTGTATGTATTAGGGGGCGTATAATATGTATAATTAAAATAATAAGAATATAGATCGCCAACAAATTTAGCAATTTGGTAAGCCGCACAAACTCGTAGATTGGGATTGGAACTATCGATCGCATTTAGGAGAAACTCTCCAACTTCCCGCCAAGTGGTATCATAAACACCGAAAAAGATTTGCGCGGCAATAATATCTGTTTTAGTATGATCTGACTGCTCTGGCATTGCTAGGAGTTCTGAGAAGCAATCGATCGCTATATCTTGATATCGCTGCTCTTCTTTGAAAGAATCATGAAATTTACTAGAAAAATCTGCAAAAGTATCTGAATCTGCATGAGCTATAATTGCTTGCAAAATCTGCTGCAATTCTGTCTTGAATAATATTCTGTGATAGCGGTTATTTCTTTTACCATTCCAGATTGGTAACTCCTTTAAAGCATCGATAATTGCACTCGATCGAACCCAATAATCATCTTGGGATAATAAGTTAATGAAAATATTTAGATCCATAAACGTCTTGGATTGCTGATTTTGTCAGTCTAAATCGTTGGCGTAGCCTACCGTAGGTAATCGGTCATTAGCTCTATTTGCTGTAGCGAGATTTAAGATTAGATTTAATTTGCGCCATTGCGGTATTACCATCGACTACTTCAATCCGTTGAGATGATTCCCAACCGATTACCATTTCATTTTAACTCGATCGAACCATCAGAATTAGTGGGATTTCTCCCTGTAGGCTGGGTTGAGCCTCGAATCCCAACAATTCCAGTCTTTGAGACTTTCTCGTGCCGTAAGCGCGGGAGTCGCAGGCGTTGGCAACGCCTACCGTTAGGTAATCGCCATTGAGGAGCATCTTTATTACCCACATTCCGCACTTCAAGAAAATATCATACAAATACAGCAGTTTCCGATCTAGAGACGACACGAATCGCTGCCTTTTTAGTTTCCCCCCTCACCCCTCACCTCTCATCCCTCATCCCTAAAAACTAGAATTTTAAGGTGAATTCTGTGAAGTGCGGAATGTGGGTTATTACTCTGTCTAAACGATCGTCAGCAACGCCCATAATCTGATATCTTGCAATAGTACGAAAGTATTGATGACTAGGGTAGGGGCGCGGTCTTATGTCCGCCCTGAATTATTGCAGCAATAGTATTTATATACTGACATGAGATGTGACCAACAGTACAAGTCCGCAAATAAACTCTAAACCTACCCCTATTGACTGATTGATTTTTCAGTAGCAATCTATATAGTTGGGGTATAAAAACCTTATAAGGATCGATATGATAATGAAAAGATATTTTTCTTTATTACGATTGATAATAAATGAAATTTTAAATACTAAAATACTGGTAAAGATCGACGAAATTTGGACTAACACTCTAAATTTTCTGGGACAGGCTTGGTGGGTCGAAGTTTTGACCAGTCGGCCTCGATGTACTTACTACTTTGGCCCCTTTGGTGATGCAGAGTTGGCAAATCGAGCTATATCTGGCTATGTGGAAGATCTCGAAAGCGAATCTGCCCAAGGAATCAAAACCCAGGTGAAACGCTGTCAGCCAGATCGACTAACGATCGAACACGATCTGGAGGACTAAAAACAGAAATCACTCGCGACCATTACTGCAATACCCAAGACCTTCTTGGGTATTGCAGTAATGGTCGAAATGTCCTAATCGCTCTGACCCCTGCCATATATTAGCTTGTGCTAGATCGTTGGAGCAGCCTACCGTTAGGTAATCGCGGCCAAAATACATCCAGGGCAAGCATTTCAAACAAATTGCCACCTTCGATTTTTGAACCAATCGATCGAATTCAAGTTTTTAGCAAAGCTTCCTGATTCTGGATACCAATGAGGGATGAACCATAGTTGACGATCGCTAATTTTGGAGAACGTGAGAAGGAGATGAAGATCTTAGAGGATCACTGCGCTAATATAGGGCTGAGTAAGGGTCATCATGGTTCGTACTCCCGCAAATCGTGTTTATACTGCAAATATTTTAAATCTAATTATGACCTCATCTGGATCGACTCCCCTTCAACTGACAAGCAACTTGCCTGTAGGTAACGATCTAAACCCTGCTTGGCATACACTGACGATCGATAGGACACTATCACAACTCGAAACAGACGCTAAAACAGGTTTAACCGATCGACAAATAGTCCAACTACAACAAGAATTCGGCACAAATGAATTAGTTGCTACTGCTAGTCGTCAATGGTGGCAGATTTTACTAGACCAATTTACTAATATTATGTTGGTAATGTTGCTGGTTGTGGCGGTGGTTTCTGGCATCTTTGATTTTATGGAAATCCAAGCTGGTAAAACAAGTGGATTGCCGTACAAAGATACGATCGCCATCCTCTCAATTGTCATCCTCAATGGGATTTTGGGCTATTTCCAAGAAAGTCGCGCCGAACAAGCATTAGCCGCCCTCAAGCGGATGTCTACACCTAAAGTAAGAGTGTTGCGCGACAGTAAAATTAGCGAAATTGATGGGCGAGAATTGGTACCTGGAGATGTGATTTATCTCGAAGCGGGGAATCAGTTAGGCGCAGATGCTCGTCTACTTGAAGCTGTACAACTCCAAATTCGAGAATCCGC
>JANMEL010000020.1:0-32464 GCA_031376885.1 Chamaesiphon sp. OTE_70b_metabat_96
CACCGCTCAGCCCTCACCCCTCACCCCTCACCCCTCCCCCCTCACCCCTCACCCCTCACCCCTCACCCCTCAAAGCTATACACTAAGAACTGACGTGATTAATAAATAACGATCGAAAATATGGCTACTTGGCGGTGTGTGAAGCAGTGTGGGGCTTGTTGCAACTTGGATCCCAATGAGCGAGATTTGGAAGAATATCTCGTACCAGAGCAGCTAGCGATCTATCTGAGCATGGTCGGTGAAGATGGTTGGTGTGTCAATCTCGATCGAGATACTCGCGCCTGTCAGATTTATGAAGATCGGCCATCTTTTTGTCGAGTGCAAGAAGATACATTTGTAGCGATGTTTGGCATCGAGCCAGAGGAATTGAATGACTTTGCGATCGATTGTTGCACACAACAGATCGAAGGTGTCTATGGCGATCGAAGTTTGGAAGCAATTCGGTTTGAGCGGGAACTAGGTATTATCATTCAGGCTTGATTTTTGCCGATCGACCTGACAAAATATGAAAATCCAAAATCGTTAATCCAATATCCCAATGACTAGTTCCTCAAATTCAGAAATTGACACCATCATTGAAGTCAATCCAAACTCGGTCGTCATCCCATCCCTAGAATCCCAAAAATCCAGCGCGTGGAGTACATTTTTATCCACATTCATCACCATCTTCCTCGCAGAAATGGGTGACAAAACCCAGCTCGCCACCCTATTAATGAGTGCCCAATCTGAATCCCCTTGGATTGTTTTCGCTGGTGCTGGTTCGGCATTAATTGCTACTAGTCTAGTTGGAGTACTATTAGGGCGTTATCTTGCCAAAGTACTCTCACCCAAAACCCTAGATCTAGCTGCTGGAGGATTGTTAACGATCATTTCCATCCTCCTCTTGTGGGATGTCGTCCAACTTTGATAGATTTTGGATTTTGGATTTTGGATTTTCAGTTCGGATCCGCTCACTGTTGGCGCAGCCTTGCCTTTGGCATTGCGTAGTCGTTCGCGTAGCGTCTGCCTTTACCTCCGGTAGGCTAACGCCAACGCAGAAGTGTGGATTTTGGATTGTGCGCTATTCCCTATTCCCTATTCCCTATTCCCTATTCCCTATTCCCTATTCCCTATTCCCTATCCCCTATCCCCTATCCCCTATCCCCTATCCCCTATCCCCTATCCCCTATAAATCAGCCATTTGTGGCTTTGATTACCACCGAAACGATCGTACAGTGAACGCTAATATCTAAATTATCAACAGAATCGGCGTTCAGTAGTAATGACTTATAGCCTCCGAATCGTCGATTTACCTTTATCCGAACGTCCTCGCGAACGATTATTGTCTCATGGAGTCAAACAACTCAAGAACGCTGAATTAATCGCAATTTTGTTGGGAACGGGACAAGGACCTGGTAAACTATCAGCGATCGGACTAGGGGAATATATCCTCAATCATTTAGGTCAACATCAGCGAGATCCATTGGAACGTTTGCGGGATGTTTGTCCCCAAGAATTGATGGATATTCCTGGTGTAGGGCCAGCAAAAGCTACGGCTATTTTGGCCGCGATCGAACTAGGTCAACGAGCATGTTTATTACGTCCACCCGATCGAACCATCATCGATAGCCCCCAGATGGCCGTAAATGCCCTCAGCCGCGAGTTGGCACACTTCCCCCAGGAAAGATTTGCAATTTTACTTTTGGATGTCAAGAATCGGCTGCTAGGTACCAAACTGATTACGATCGGTACAGCTACCGAGACACTCGCACCACCACGAGAAATCTTCCGCGAAGTGCTCAAACAAGGAGCCACAAAAATCATCGTCGCCCACAATCACCCATCGGGCAGTACCGAACCCAGTCAACCAGACATCGAGCTAACGCGCCAACTTTTAGCTGGAGCGAAATTCCTCGGCGTGCCACTATTGGATCACCTAATTTTGGCTCAGACTGAATGGACTAGCATCCGTCAGAATACCACTCTCTGGGACGAATGCCCCCAAGGAGAATGATCTAGGGGATAGGGAATAGGGGGTAGGGGATAGAGGTTAGGGAATAGGGGTTAGGGGATCGATGTGAGTATGTGAATATGTGAATATTTGCTGAATCTGCGGTAAGTTATTTGGTAGCTGGAATAGTCACCTAATTCAAAATGTGTCTCACCGATGAAAAAAGCTCTAATCTACTCGATCGCCTCGCTGCTCTTATCGCCAGTTTTCGGTGTAGTAGCTGCTCCAGAACAACCCAAAAGCTTCTTGCAATGGTGCGAGCAAAAACAATCTGTACCTGCGACGACTAGACATACAATTGATATATTGCTACATGAAGCTGGTACAAAAAACTGTAAGCTAGCCGATCGTCAACTTAGGACTCTAACTGAACTCGATCTGAGTATCGATCGACTAGTTGATGTCCAACCACTGGCTGGGCTAACTAATTTGACTGAGCTGAGACTCGATAGCAATCAAATCGTCGATATCAAGCCACTGGCGGGATTGACTAATTTGACGATTCTCTATCTCCATACCAATCAAATCGTCGATATCAAGCCACTGGCGGGATTGACTAATTTGACGGCTCTCTATCTCTATAGCAATCAAATCGTCGATATTAGTCCACTGTCTGGATTAACTAAGTTGACTATTCTCGGACTCCGTAGCAATCAAATCGTCGATCTTCAACCACTGTCTGGGCTAACTAATTTGACAGATCTCTATATTGGTGCTAATCCAATTGCGATTAAAGTTTGTCCAGTTAAACCAGCGTCGATCTGTAAGTGAGTTCGTGAAAGTATCGATCGAGTCTTCCCGATCTCCACCGAGTCAAAGATCGTCAAATGGGCGACGACGCAAATGGATCGGGCGAGTGTGTAGAGCGATCGAATTGAGGGCGATCGAGGGGAGAATCTCGCAGCAGGGGTACCAGATTGAGCTAGAATCGAAGCCTGACAAAAATTAGTAAATTCTTGAAAAAGTCTTTGGCGGACTTGCACCGAAAGCCGCTCCAAGGAAAATCGATCGCTTTTTCCCCTTCTCAGCAGCAAACATGGAACCGAATACCTATAATCCCAGCTCGATCGAATCCAAATGGCAACAAATTTGGGTCGATACTCATGCGTCCCAGACAGATAATACCAGCGACAAGCCCAAATATTATGCTCTCTCGATGTTTCCCTATCCATCGGGAAATCTGCATATGGGACATGTGCGGAATTATGTTATCACTGACGTGATTGCTCGTCAGAAGCGGATGCAGGGATATCGGGTACTGCATCCGATGGGTTGGGATGCTTTTGGTTTGCCTGCGGAAAATGCGGCGATCGAGCGGGGAATTCATCCAGCGATTTGGACGGAGCGGAATATCGCCCAGATGCGCGCGCAGTTGCAGAAGTTGGGTTTGTCGATCGATTGGGATCTAGAAATTGCTACTTGTTCGCCGAGTTATTATCGTTGGACGCAGTGGATTTTTCTGAAGTTTTATCAGGCTGGTTTGGCTTATCAGAAGGATGGGATGGTCAATTGGGATCCGATCGATCTGACGGTACTCGCGAATGAGCAAGTGGATAATGCTGGGCGTTCTTGGCGGAGTGGGGCGATCGTCGAAAAGAAGGCTCTCAAGCAATGGTATTTTAGAATTACGGACTATGCCGAGCAATTGTTGAACGACTTGGAGCAGTTGAAGGGTTGGCCGGAAAAAGTCCGGTTGATGCAGACAAATTGGATTGGTAAGTCGATCGGCGGGGAATTGGAATTTCCGATCGTGGGTAGTGATGAGAAGATCGCTGTATTTACCACTCGTCCCGATACGGTCTATGGTGTGAGCTACGTCGTGCTGGCTCCTGAGCATCCCTTAACTGCGAAGATTACTACTAGCGGTCAAAAGACGGCGGTAGAGGCATTCATCGCCCAAGTAAAGCAGCAGAGCGATATGGATCGCACGGCAGAGAATAAACCCAAGCTGGGGGTACCTACTGGCGCGATGGCAATTAACCCTTTCACCGGGAAAGAGGTACCGATTTGGATAGCTGACTATGTATTATTTGAATATGGTACCGGAGCTGTCATGGGGGTACCCGCTCATGACGTGCGAGACTTCCAATTTGCACGAGCCTATGCGCTTCCTACGACCCAAGTCATCAAAAATGCCCACGACACGAGCGACACTCTTCTTTTGGAAGCATACACGGAATCGGGGATAATTGTCAACTCCGATCGGTTCGATGGACTCGATTCTGTGGCGGCAAAAACAGCGATTTTGGACTATGCCGAAGAGATGGGTTACGGTCGCGCCAAGGTACAATATCGGTTGCGCGATTGGTTGATTTCGCGGCAACGTTATTGGGGTACACCTATCCCGATGATTCACTGTCCTAAGTGTGGAGTTGTACCCGTACCGGAAGCAGATTTACCTGTGAAATTGCCTGAAGATATTGCCTTTACAGGTAAGGGTGGAAATCCTTTAGCTAGTTTGGAATCTTGGGTAAATGTTCCCTGTCCTAGTTGCGGTACTCCCGCCAAACGGGAGACAGATACGATGGATACTTTTGTCGATTCTTCTTGGTATTTCCTCCGTTATCCCGACGCAACTAATAGCGATCGAATTTTCAATGCCGATCGAACTAATGATTGGTTGGCGGTGGATCAATACGTTGGTGGTGTCGAACATGCGGTGTTGCATTTATTATATGCTCGGTTCTTTACTAAAGTGATTCGCGATTTTGGTGGGGAAGATGGTGGTAAGACAAAGTTCCTTAATTTTGACGAACCATTCGGGCAACTATTAACTCAGGGAATGGTACAAGCCATCACCTATAAAAATCCGCGCACCGAGAAATGTATCGTTCCAACTGCGATCGCCGATCTCACAAATCCTCAAGATCCAGAAACAGGCGAACCTCTCGAAGTCTCCTTTGAGAAGATGTCCAAATCCAAATATAATGGAGTCGATCCAGAAGCAGTGCTTGCAAAATATGGAGCAGATACAGCGCGACTATTTATCCTATTTAAAGCACCCCCAGAAAAAGATCTAGAATGGGATGATGCAGATGTAGAAGGACAATTTCGGTTTGTCAATCGGGTGTGGAAATTGGTAACGGCATATAAACCGATCGGCAAAGGATCGGGGAAAGAACTATCCAAAGCCGAGAAAGATTTACGTCGCAATATTCATATCGCGATCCAAGCCATCACCGAAGATTTGCAAGGCGTATATCAGTTTAATACCGCCGTATCCGAACTGATGAAACTAAGTAATGCCCTCATCGATACTAGCTGCAAAGATTCACCCGTATATGGAGAAGGAATCGAAACCCTCTTACTATTACTCACACCCTTCGCACCCCATCTAAGTGAAGAACTATGGCGATCGATTGGCCACACCGACTCCATCTGCGACAGGGGTTGGCCGCAACTAGATAAAGCTGCCTTAATCGCCGACGAAATTACCCTAGTCATCCAAATCATGGGCAAAACTCGCGGCACAATTCAAGTCCCCACAGCTAGCGATGCAGCAGCCTTAGAAACCTATGCCAAAGCATCCGAAATCTTCCAAAAATATGCCGAAGGTAAAGAAATCAAAAAGACGATCGTCGTTCCTGGCAAACTGATTAACTTTATCCTTATCTAAGTATACTAAAAATGCTGAGAAATTGGACTTTTTAGAATTACGCGATAGCGATCCTAAATGAGAATCTAGGTCTTTATTTTCCTATCTCTGCGCCCTCTGCGCCTCTGCGGTTAAAAAATATTGAAAATCAATTAGGATCGCTATAGAGGAGAGAGCGAGTTTTAATATTTACAGCCGATCGGTATATGTGATTTAAAACCAATAAATTGTAAAATATATTTAATTTTTGCAATCTAATACTGGATTGGGAGTTATGTTTGGTTGAGGTTGGATTAAAGTCCAGATTGCACATCCAGAAAGTGCTGCTATTATAGATAACAGCACAATAAATTTATTAAAAATAATCCTACTGCTAGAATCAGATTCTTGGTTTAAGTTTTGATTGTCTGCAATATTTTTTGAACTTACTTTCGATCGGGAATCATCTTTCATTGCAGATTTAGCACCTTCCGCCATGGTATTAGCGATATTCTGATATGCCAAACTCCATGCATGTTTGAGATCGGGAGTCCAATCTTGACCCAAATGTTTTTCCAAAGCTTGGAGTAAAGCATCTCCAACCAAAGGATAGTCTGTCAAGACTGCTCCATACTTTACATGTCTCTGACCCAAATCTATTAGAATCGATCTAAAGGCTTGAGGATTATGTACATTCACCAAAACTAAATCTAGGGATTCGATTAATTTTTTTTTCTGCTTCTTCATATCTGTATTGGAAAATAACGGCCGAACACTAGGATATTTATCAAATAAAATTTGATAAAAGCTTTCGGTAAATTCATCAGCCTGTGCTTTGACAATTGAATAGCTTGATTGAATCAGATCTGCATCTAAACTAGATGGTTCTTTTACTGTGGTAGGTAGCATAATTATCGAAAGTAAGTTGTGGGTAGATATCTTTAATCCCAATTCCACCTAACACAGATACCATAAAGTCGCTGATGGCGGCGATCGCCAAAGCTCATCATAGCGATTAAAATAGTCTGGATTTGGAAAATTTTACCAAGGATTAGTAGTAATATACCCAGCTCATCTAGACATGTATCAACGACGAGAACATCCCAGTCGTCAGCGCGGTGTAAGACAAATTTGAGTGCTCAAACCATACCTCTGCTGAAATTCAGGCGATCGAAGACAAATTAAGTTAAAATTGACCTGTGGGGAAATGTTATCTGGAGCAAAAAACTGATGAGTTTGATTATTTTTGGTTTAGTCAGTGGATATATCTACGGAATTTGGCGGTTTTCCACCAACTTCAACCGCACCAACTTTCAAGGCAACTTTGTCATGAAGACTGGGCTAGCGATACTTTGGCCTGTGCTGTATGTTGTCAATGGTTCTTATCGTCAGAACTTTAATCGTACATTGAGCGGTCGAAATTAGATCGATCGCTAGAACTTAGATATTTATGCTCTCCGCAGCTCAAGCAGAATCAATCATTCTCAATTTAGTTCAACCCCCGATCCAGACTCAAGTAGTCGAAATCGCTGACGCAACAGGGCGGATTTTGGCGGATTCGATCTTCTGTCGGCTAGACTTTCCTCATTGGGATAATTCGGCGATGGATGGCTATGCTGTGAGATTTACCGATCTAGCTGCAAGTAGTGAAAGCAACTCGATTCCCTTAGAAGTCGTCGAAGAAATTCCTGCTGGATATCAACCACAGCGTGAGATTCAGCCAGGGGAAGCCGCGCGAATTTTTACAGGTGCGATCGTTCCATCTGGTGCTGACACAATTATCATGCAAGAGGACACCACTCGCCAAGGAAATATCGTCAACATTTGTCGATCGCCAAAGCTGGGTGCATTTATTCGACATCAAGGTGAGTATGCTCGATCGGGCGACTTATTACTCACTCCTGGCTCCACTCTCAACCCGCCGGAAATTGCTCTCCTTGCTGCCACAGGTCACAGTCAAGTCTTAGTTTATCATCGCCCGCGCGTGGCGATTTTGTCAACTGGCGATGAGCTAGTTACACCCTCACAACCCCTAAAACCAGGGCAAATTGTTGATTCCAATCAGTATGCGATCGCATCCTTCGTACGTCAAGCGGGAGGAATCCCGATCTGTTTGGGAATTGTGCCCGACGATCGCGCAAAATTGACCACTGCGATGACATCAGCGATCGACTCTGCTGATTGTGTGATTTCGACTGGCGGCGTGTCTGTGGGCGATTATGACTATGTAGAGGAGATCCTCGCCGAGTTGGGTGGAGATATCCAAATTCGCGCTGTCGCCATCAAACCAGGTAAACCCCTCACCGTCGCCAAATTCAATCGTCACGATCGTTCGATCGTCTATTTTGGGCTACCTGGAAATCCCGTCTCTGCCCTAGTTAGTTGTTGGCGATTCGTATTACCAGCGATGAATAAACTTGCTGGTTTACCAGCCGATCGATTTACACCGACTTGGGTTGCAGGGGTGACAACTGAAGAGCTACGAGCCGATGGTCAACGAGAAACCTATCTCTGGGGCAAACTAACTCTAGTCGATCGACAGTACCATTTTAGCCTTGCAGGTGGTAGTAAAAGTTCTGGCAATTTGATTAATCTCGTTGGTACTAATGCTCTAGCTCTGATTCCCATCGGCACAACCATCATTGAGACTGGAGAAATGGTTAGCATCTTGATGATGCTCTGAGGAGCTATTTTTGGCGTAGTCTCTGGCTTGAAAGAGTCGATCGTTCAGTAAAATGGCTGATGTCAAATCTTATTTCCAAACATTTTGACAACCATCAGGATGAAATTATTCAATGTAGCTTAATTAGAATGTTGGCAATCTGTTCGATCGATGTAATTAACATAACAATAATTTTGTGATGCAGATCGGCTGAATAGAATATTTCGATCGGCTCGATCGAAATATTCTATTCAGCCGATTTTACCGATCCTAAATTATCTATTGTCTACAACCCAATCCTAGTCAGATTCTCATCGATATCTTTCGACAAATTTGGATTGGATCTATACACACAAAAGAGCGAAATAGGTAATTATTTCTTCGGCTCTACATCCAAATGTATTTGAAGTGAAGTATGAGTCGATCTATTGTTCGCTAGAGCGACTCGATCGAGCATTTTAAGTAAAAAGTCGCAACTTTGGGTTTACTTATTGACAGTGTAAATCCGATCGAGCTATTAATAAGTTGGGTCTAAAAATGGCTCTATTTTCTCGGACTTAAATATATCCGAACTTGTTCTAGACTGACTTTGCGTCAAAAAAAGAAGCCGATAATATAATGCATTTTCTACAACGACAAATCAATTAGATAGTTTATTTTATTCAGATAAATAACTTTCGATTTTAAAAGTATTAAATCAGGGGGCAAAAAAACGATTCATGGAGCAAATTTATTTATCTAGTAGAGCTTGCGAATACAAAATAGTTAGATCGATCGAGCTGCAAACTAGACTTTTTGCTGAGGGTTTAAATTGGAAGTTGGCATCAGAATTGATCGGCATATCCAAGGGTTATTTGATCAAGCGAGTTATGGATTTTTTCATCGCTGCTTTGGTGCTAATTTTACTATCTCCGCTGTACTTAGTCATCGCGATCGCGATCGTGCTCGATTCTCCAGGTCCTGTGTTTTTCAAGGAATATCGGATCGGGTTACATGGCAAAAAATTTGAGATTTGGAAGTTTCGGAGTATGCAAGCAGATGCTGAAAAGTTGCAGCCGGAATTGGAATCATTGAATGAAATGAAAGATGGTGTTAACTTTAAAATTAAGGACGATCCTCGGATTACCAGAATTGGTGAATTTTTGCGCCGTCATAGTTTAGATGAGTTACCGCAAGCGATCAATGTGCTGCGGGGAGAAATGAGTTTGATCGGCCCTCGCCCTTTCAATATGCGGGATGTGGGAAATTTTACACCGGATTATTTTTTTCGCTATGAAGTGTTGCCTGGAATCACGGGTTTGTGGCAAGTTTCGGGTCGATCGGATATTATCTACTTCGAGCGAACGATCGAATTAGATTTTGAATACATCGAAAATTGGTCGCTGTGGATGGATTTTACGATCCTATTGAAAACAGTCAGGGTGATTTTTTCTAAGGAGGGTGCTTATTAGGTTAGGGAATAGGGAATAGGGAATAGGGAATAGGGGATATGGCTTATCTATTATCTGACTTGAGTAATGCGACGGTATCGGTGATTATTCCGGCATATAATAGTGCTGGATTTTTGGCAGAGGCGATCGAAAGTATTCTCAATCAAACTCAGGCTGTGAGTGAGATTGTGGTAGTAGATGATGGCTCGACTGACGATCCAAAGTCAGTATGCGATCGTTATCCGAGTATAAAATATGTGTATCAAGCCAATCAGGGTTTGCCCGGTGCGCGAAATAAGGGGATTGAAGTTAGTCAAGGCGCATGTCTAGTTTTTCTCGATGCTGATGACTGTCTATTACCGGAAGCTGTCGAGATAGGGATGGATTGTTTGAATGCTCATCCAGAAGCTGGATTTGTGTTTGGTAGATATCTGTTTCGATCGATTAATCCTGACGGATCTTATAGTACTCAACCACTTTTTGCCGAGCCGCCGCCAGTTGCTAGTTATGCAACTATTTTGGCAGCACGGCATAATATTCAATGTGCCACAGCGATGGTGCGGCGGGAGGCGATCGAGTCTGTGGGTAGATTTCCGATCGGTTTGGAAGATTTACATTTATTTTTGAGGATCGCTCGCGAGTACCCGATTCATTTTCACGATCGAGTGGTGTCGGAATATCGGTATCATGGCGGCAATGAGTCGAGTAAGTCTGTCAAGATGCTGCGTCAGACATTGGAGACGCATGAGTTGGAGTTGGCGTATATTCAGGGAGTCGGGGATTCTACATCAGCGTTGATGGGGCTTTATGAATGTGGGCGAGCTGCTTGGATAAAATTTTATGGCGATCGAATTCTGTATGATGCGATTAGATTAGCACAGGTGGGAGAGTCGATCGAGGCACAAGCACAGGTAAAATTAGTTTTGAGTTATGACCCAGAATTGAGTTGTGTCGATCGAGAGATATACGATCTAGCAAGTGAGTTGCTCCCATCGGGATCGGGAGTCAAAAGTTATCGCTGTATCCAGCAGTTATTTGAGGAGCGTGTAGACGCAGAGCCGGATAGAGTAGCCTTGGTATTTAAAAACCACCAACTTACCTATGGAGAATTGAATCATCGCGCCAATCAGTTGGCACATTATTTGATCCGCTTGGGAGTCAAGCCGGATGAATTGGTGGGAATTGCGATCGATCGATCTCTAGAAACGATCGTCGGCATTTTGGGGATTCTCAAAGCTGGGGGTGCTTATTTACCCTTGGATTTAACTTATCCCTCCGCAAGGGTGACGATGATGATGGCAGATGCTAACATTTCAGTCGGATTAACCAAGACAGCATCAGTTGAAAAATTGCCTAGTTGTGATGCGCGGATTATTTGTCTAGACACTGACTGGAATGAAATTGCCAAAGCTGAATCTACCAATCCACCATGCTCGATCGATTCAGATAACTTGGCTTATGTGATGTACACATCGGGTTCGACAGGAGAGCCAAAGGGTGTCTGTATTCCACATCGCGGGGTAGTTAGATTGGTGAGAGAAACTAACTATGTAGATTTTAGTGCCGATCGAGTATTTCTCCAATTAGCACCCCTAGCTTTTGATGCTTCCACCTTCGAGATTTGGGGGAGCTTGCTCAATGGTGCCAAGCTGGTACTATTTCCCGGCGATAAACCAACCTTCGGCGAACTTGGAGCGGTAATTAGGCAAGAGCAGATTACCACCCTCTGGCTGACAGCGGGATTATTTCACGCAATGGTTGACGAGCGGATTGAGGATTTGCAACCACTCCGTCAACTGATTGTTGGGGGGGATGTCTTATCTGTGCCTCACGTGGGGAAAGTGCTATCGACGCTCGAAAATTGCCAATTGATTAATGGCTATGGGCCGACTGAAAATACTACTTTCACATGTTATCATCCAATTGCCAAGACAGATACACTGCTAACCTCCATCCCGATCGGTAAACCGATTGCTAATACTCAAGTATATATCCTCGATGGCGACCTTCGACCAGTGGGAACTGGAATTGCGGGGGAACTTTATACAGGTGGGGATGGATTGGCGAGAGGATATCTAAATCGCCCCGATTTAACCGCAGCTCGATTTATTCCCAACCCTTTTGGGGAGGGCAGACTTTATCAGATAGGGGATTTGGCGCGGTATCTCCCAGATGGGAATATTGAATATTTAGGGCGTATGGATGCTCAAATCAAAATTAGAGGTTTTCGGATCGAACTTGGCGAGATTGAAACTGTGCTGGGTAGGCATCCACAGGTACGTGAGGTGCTGGTTATCGATCGAAACGACAAGTACGGCGAAAAACAATTAGTTGCCTATATAGTGCCTGTGAGCCAGATCTCTGGGGATGTTTTGAGAGACTATCTCCAGCAGCAGTTGCCAGATTATATGGTGCCCTCGGCGGTTGTATTTTTGGCAGCGATGCCTTTGACTGCAAATGGTAAAGTCGATCGACAAGCTCTACCCGCACCGGAGCAGCGGGTTGTCAAAGTTGCGGTGTCTGCGAATTCGACTGAGGAAATATTAACGGCAATTTGGCGGGATGTGCTCAGATTGGAAGGGGTGGGGGTTGAGGATAATTTCTTCGATTTGGGGGGGAATTCTCTGTTGGGGTTGCGGGTTATCGATCGAATTGAATCGCGATTTGGGCTGAAAGTCTCGGTTGTGAAGCTTTATCAGTATATGAATATTCGCGCTATGTCTCGCTATCTGAGCGAGCGGTTAGCTGTTGAAACCGCGCCGATCGAACCTGGGATTTCCATCGCTGAAATAACACCACTTTCGATCGACAATAATAGTGTTGCTGTCATTGGCATGGTAGGTAGATTTCCTGGGGCGAATACGATCGATGAATTGTGGGAAAATCTCTGTGCGGGGAAGGAGTCGATTACTTTTTTTGAGGAAGATGAGATCGATGCTAGTGTCGATCGATCCATCCTCAGAGATCCTAATTATGTCAGAGCGAAAGGAGTTTTAGCAGGAGCAGAGTTATTCGATACTGGCTTCTTTGGAATTAGTGCTAGAGAAGCGGAAATGATGGATCCACAAACGCGAGTTTTTCTGGAGCTAGCATATGAGGCTTTGGAAAATGCTGGATATACAGCACCTGATGATAATAAGATTGGGGTGTATGCTGGTTCGGCGGAAAATACTTACTTTGAGAAACATTTGAGCGGTAGATCGGAGATACTCGAAAGGTTTGGCGAGTTCCAGGCTCATCTCGTCAACGATCGAGATTATCTCACTACTAGGGTATCTTATAAATTAAATCTGCGCGGCCCTAGTATTAATGTGAGTACGGCTTGTTCGACTTCATTGGTGGCTATTATTCAAGCTTATCAGGGGTTATTAAGTCATCAGTGCGATGTAGCTTTGGCGGGTGGTGTTTCAATTTTAACGCCGCAAAATAAGGGGTATTTATATCAGGAAGAGAGTATCTTGACTCCCGATGGACATTGCCGCCCATTTGATGCTAATGCGGCGGGGACATCATTTAATAATGGTGGCGCAATTGTGGTGTTGAAACGGTTGGCAGATGCGATCGAAGATGGGGACAAGATTTATACTATTATCAAGGGTGTGGGGATTAATAATGATGGTGCTGACAAGGTAAGTTTTACTGCTCCGAGTGTAAATGGACAAATGGGGGCAATCCTTCAAGCTCAACAGCAAGCGGGAGTTGAGCCAGATAGTATCGGTTATATTGAGGCACATGGCACGGGTACGGTATTGGGAGATCCGATCGAAGTTGAAGCTCTCACGCAAGCTTTTCGTACCCAAACTTCAGCTACCCAATTTTGTGGGATTGGTTCGATCAAAAGTAATTTAGGACATCTGACAGCAGCCGCTGGAGTCGCTGGATTTATCAAGACAGTTTTGGCTCTCTATCATCGACAAATTCCGCCGACAATTAATTTTAATCGCCCAAATCCACACATCGATTTTGCCAATAGTCCTTTTTATGTCAACGACAAACTAAGTGACTGGAAATCTACAATTACTCCCCGTAGAGCTGGGGTGAGTTCTTTTGGTGGTGGTGGCACAAATGCTCATGTCATATTAGAAGAAGCCCCGCAAATTAAGTCGTCTAATTTTAGTCGCCCGTATCAATTACTATTGTTGTCGGCGAAGACTGAACTTGCGCTCGATCGCATTACCACCAATCTCAATACCCATTTACAACAAACCCAAGATTCAAACTTAGCCGATATTGCCTATACCCTCCAACAAGGGCGAAAAATATTCAACCATCGTCGCTTTGTCGTCTGTAAAGATCCAGTAGAAGCAAAGGAACATCTCACAAATTTACCACCCCAATTTACAGCGAGTAAACATACTCATAGCCAAACATCTGACGTGGTGTGGATGTTTTCGGGGCAAGGCTCCCAGTATATAAATATGGGATTGAATTTATATCGACATGAGCGAGTATTCCAAAAGGCGATCGATACATGCGCCGATATCTTAGCACCCTTATTAGAGCGAGATATTCGCGAGTTGATTTATCCAACCGCCGAGAATATAACCACTCATACCGAACTATTGAATCAGACGAACTATACACAGCCAGCCTTATTTGCGATCGAATATGCTCTCGCTCAATTATGGCAGAGTTGGGGCATCAAACCGATCGCCTCGATCGGACATAGTATCGGCGAATTTGTGGCTGCTTGTCTAGCTGGAGTATTCAGCCTTGACGACGCGCTCAAACTTGTGGCGGCGCGAGGTAAATTGATGTGGGATTTGCCTAGTAGTGGCTCGATGTTGTCGGTGCGACTGTCGGGTGAGGAAATGGAGCCAAGATTATTGGATGGGCTAGCGATCGCCGCTTATAATAGTACCGCTTTATGTGTCGTATCTGGGCCGACTGAATCTGTCGAACTATTGCAGCAAGAATTAGCAGGATCGGAAATAGCTTGTAAATTGCTACATACCTCCCATGCTTTCCATTCTCCCATGATGATGCCTGCCGCCCGACCCTTTACCGAATTGGTAAGAAATGTTCGACTCTCACCACCTCAGACTCCCTTCATCTCTTCCGTCACAGGTGACTGGATTACTGACGAGCAAGCGATAAATCCTGATTACTGGGGCGAGCATTTACTCAAACCCGTGCGATTTGCCCAAGGCATTCAAACCTTATTGCGGCATAATCCCAACTTTATTTTACTAGAAATTGGGCCGCGCCAAACCTTAACCACATTATCACGCCAACAGCCGATCGCCCTAACAGCTATCCCCTCCCTCGGCGATACTTCCGAGCATAATGGAGAATGGCGATTTTTACTTCAAGCCATCGGGCAATTGTGGCTAGCTGGAGTGAGCATCGATTGGCAAGCATTCTACCGTGATGAGCAACGACATCGCATCCCATTACCTACCTATCCCTTCGATCGACAGAAATTTTGGATCGAACCTCTGCCTCACCCTAATAATTTATCACCTTCTATCCCCAGCAATCCCATTATTATGCCCCTTGAGCAACCGATTTCGTCTCTTCCCGAATCGCGGATAGTACGTTTAATGCCCCAGATTGCAGCAGTTTTTCAGGCTACTACTGGCATCGAAATTGGGGTGGGGCAAAATCAAACGACTTTCTTGGAGTTGGGTTTAGATTCCCTCTCGCTCACCCAAGTATCCCTCGCACTCAAGAAAAAGTTTACCGTTAAGGTGACGTTTCGACAACTACTAGAAGACTGCTCGACGCTGATAAGTCTTGCAAAATCGATCGATCGACAATTACCTGCTGATGCTTTCCCCGCTCCAGTTGTGGCTCCAGCATTTGTCGAACCAAAATCTACATCGATTCTGCAAAGCGGAGGCTACGCCAATGGTAGCCAGGTTGAGTCATCTGCTGTCTTGGCTCCAGTTATGGCTCCAGCAGTTGTTGCACCTAGATCGACATCGAGCGTCAATACTGCCAATAGTAGCGCGATCGAGTCATTAGTTCAGCAGCAACTGCAAATTATGGCGACTCAGTTGGAATTGCTCCGTGCTAATCCTAAGTTACCACCAACTCCTCCACCGACGACGGAACAATCAGCGCAAATTTACACCCCATCGAACAATGGGAATGGGAATGGTAAGGGAAGTATGTCAAACATTTCCCTGGAAACTCCATCGGCTAAATTATCACCCCATACGCCTGCGCCTGGAGTCAAGATTAATAAGTCTGTAGATAATAGCCTAAATTTGACGCAAAAACAAGCTCTGGCAAATATTATCGATCGATATGTGGCGCGCACAAAAGTATCCAAACGTCAATCACAGGAGCATCGCCCATATCTCGCAGATCCGCGCACGGTGTCGGGATTTAGTCCATTGCTCAAGGAAATGGTCTACCCAATTGTGACCGATCGAGCCAAAGGATCCAGACTCTGGGATGAGGATGGGAATGAGTATATCGATCTGACTAATGGGTTCGGTTTGAACTTCTTTGGCTGGTCGCCAGATTTTGTCACTGATGCTATTAAAGCACAACTAGACAAAGGAATGGCGATCGGCCCTCAAACTCCTTTAGCTGGAAGAGTGGCGAAAAAGATCGCCCAATTCACTGGGATGGAGCGAGTGGCTTTTTGCAATACAGGATCCGAGGCGGTAATGGCTGCGCTACGCATCGCTAGAACGGTCACAGGACGCGATCGAGTCGTATTGTTCGCTCAATCTTATCATGGCACTTTTGATGAGGTTCTCGTCCGTTCTGGTGGGGATGGGAGGGCGTTCCCTAGCGCGCCTGGAGTGATGGGGAGTGCGCTGGAAAATATCTTGGTATTAGATTATGATGCGCCGGAATCTCTGGAAATGATTCGGCAGTGTGCGGGGGATATCGCCGCTATTTTGGTGGAACCCGTACAAAGTCGTCATCCCAATTTACAACCCCAAACTTTTTTGCAAGAGTTGCAAAAAATTACTACTGAGTTGGATATTGCTTTGATTATTGATGAGGTGATTACGGGGTTCCGAGTTGCGCCTGGAGGTGCTCAAGAGTACTTTGGAATTAAGGGCGATATTGCGACTTATGGGAAGGTTGTGGGCGGGGGAATGCCGATCGGAATTCTCACTGGAGTGTCTAAGTATATGGATGCTTTGGATGGGGGTTTTTGGCAATTTGGCGACATGTCTATCCCCGAAGTCGGCGTGACTTTCTTTGCTGGAACTTTTGTTCGTCATCCGTTAGCTTTGGCGGCTATTGATGCGATTTTAACTAAGTTGCAGGCGGGTGGATCTGAGTTGCAAATCTCGCTGAAAAATAAAACTGATCTACTCGTCAAGCAACTCACTGAGCATTTCCAATTAGTTGGCGCACAGATTAATATAGAGCACTTTAGTTCTTGGTTCTATATTACCTTTCCACCGAGCGAACCCTATGGCGGATTGCTATTTTATCTATTACGGGAACGGGGTATTCATACTTGGGAAAATCGGCCTTGTTTTTTGACACTCGCCCATAGCGATCGAGATATCGAGGAAATTATTTGGGCATTCAAAGTTTGTATCGCTGAATTGCAGTCGGTTGGATTTTTATCTAGTTCGGTAAATGCGATCGCGGTGAATAATAATCTACCACCTCAATCCGATGCAAAGCTGGGTAAAGATCGATCGGGAAATCCAAGTTGGTTTATCGACGATCCCGATCGACCTGGTAAATATCTCCAAATTGAAACTTATGAATAAGCAAATCGGAGCGTTAACATCATTACGGGGTATTGCTGCTTTAATTATTGTCATTCACCATTTCTCTTACTATGCTTTACCTCAATTGGGTGTACTGCTATCTTCCTATACCTATTTCTTTGCGAATGGGTATTTGAGTGTCGATCTATTTTTTATTCTGAGTGGGTTTGTGATGACTCATGTATATTTAGATCGATTTGATTCAGGGGTGAGTAAGTCTAGCTACTGGCAATACTTACGCGCCCGATTTGCCAGGATTTATCCACTCCATCTATTTACACTATTAGTGCTAGTCGCCTTGCAGTCGATCGAGCTAATATTATTATCAAATCCGGCTGCTTTTACAGGCAAATTTAACCTCACAGCTCTGTTTGCCAATGTGTTTCTACTCCAAGCTTTCGCGCTCAATTGTCCGCCGTTATTTTGGTGTGATACATTTTGGAATGAACCTGCATGGTCAATTAGTGTAGAATTTGTTATTTACTGCATCTTTCCATTTATCCTCTTGAAAATTTCTAGCACCAATCTCAAAACAAATGGCAGAATTTATCTACTTGCATTAATTGCCGATCTAATCCTGATTGGATTCACTCACAACAATTTGGATAATATCATCGGTATCCCCTCGATCGCTCGATGTGGATTAGAATGTATACTAGGTATCATCACATACAAATTTTATCAGAAATACCAGGATCGTCAGTCGCCAAATCTAGATTTAGTAGCAATTGTGGCGATCGGCTTAATCATGCACACTAATTGGGGCGATAAACTGCGGGGAGTACATGATTGGGCGATTTTACCAGCCTTTTCACTCCTGATTTTGTCCATATCCAATCCAACTACCCGATGGAGAGCGAGATTGATAAATTCGCCATTTTTACTATATCTTGGTACTATATCTTATTCAATTTATATGGTGCATTGGTGCCTAGCAATAATCCTAAAATCTGTCTGGCTCCACAAATTTAATCTAGTATTTGGTAGCAACTTAACTGGATTAGAATCTGTATTTGTACTAGGATTATTTATTCCAATTGTGTTATTAAGTGGGTCTTTAACCTATCGATTTATCGAATTACCCATGCGCGATCTCCTCAAACCTAAAGTACCGATTCTAAGTTAATTTTATTATCCTGTCTGTTTTAAAATCAGCATCATCGACTTTAAATCACAAACCGCATCTACCATGTCTACCCAAAGTAAATTAATCCCTGTTGACTTCGATCCATTTGTCGATGGTGAAATATTACTAGCTGCGCCAATTACCGAGTCTCAACTGGAAATTTGGCTAGCCGTTCAAATGAGCAATGAAGCTAACCTAGCATCGATGTTATCTCAATCATTTAGATTGAAAGGTTCGCTAAATATCGATTTACTCCACACAGCATTCAAACAACTAGTCAGCCGCCATGAATCATTAAGAACAACCTTCAGTCTTGATGGCAAAAATATTTTAATTGCCAAACAAATTGAATTCGCTCTGCCAATTATTGACTTATCTAATTCAAATGATGTCGAGGGAGAGATCGAGAAATATCAAAGCCAAGCAATAAGTGAACTATTCGATCTCAAATCTGGCCCTCTATTTAGCATCAAAATTCTCAAGCTCGATTCGGCAAAGCCGACGCTACGCGAACGG
Source organism: Chamaesiphon sp. OTE_70b_metabat_96 (assembly GCA_031376885.1). Taxonomy (GTDB): domain Bacteria; phylum Cyanobacteriota; class Cyanobacteriia; order Cyanobacteriales; family Chamaesiphonaceae; genus Chamaesiphon. The sequence continues at coordinate 18,993 of JANMEL010000020.1, forward strand.
CAAGAACATATCATCATCTTAACGGTTCATCATATTATTTGTGATGGTTGGTCTTACGGTATCATCGTATCAGATTTGGCCAAGATTTATACCGCGCTGAATCGCGGAATTGAGCCGAGCTTAGAGCCAGCAGAATATTTTAGTGAATATGCTTTTTTAGAACAGAAAAGGATTGGTACTTCCGCCGCAATTGAAATCGATCGATACTGGAAAAATAAATTCGCCACCATCCCCCCAGTCGTAGAATTACCCCTAGATTATCCTCGCCCGCCAGTCAGAACTTTTATGACTGCCTACGAAAGATATAACCTAGCATCTAATCTAGTCGATCGAATTAAGCAGTTGGGGATCGAGACTGGATCCAGTTTACCGACCACTTTACTCACAGCATTTGAAGTATTTTTATTCAAAATTACCGGAGCAACAGAATTAGTCGTCGGCGTACCAACTTCTGGGCAAACTGCTACAGGCAAATATAATTTAGTCGGTCATTGTGTCAATTTTTTACCATTACGCAGTACCATCGATCCAGCGCAGAATTTTGGTCAATATCTGAAATCTAGAACTAGCGAAATCTTAGATGATTACGAGCATCAAGATTTTACCTTTGGTAGTTTACTGCAAAAACTGGCTATTCCCCGTGAAGCTAGTCGCACACCATTAATTTCGGCTGTTTTCAATGTCGATCTAGATCCAAAACTCGATCGATCGATCTTCGATGGATTAGAGCTAGATACTTTGACAAGTCAGAGCTATTCAGGCACTTTTGAATTCTTTTTTAATGCGGCTATCACCCCAGATGGTAGTCTGAATTTAGACTGTCAATACAATACCAATCTCTTTAGCGCGGTGATGATTCGTCGCCGTTTAGCTGAGTTTGTCAACTTACTAACTAATATCGTTGGCGATCCAAATTTACCTATTCGCAGTTTATCAATACTCAGTGATGCAAACAAGCATCAACTCCTAGTAGATTGGAACAATACTCGCGTAAATTATGCGCCACGATGTGTCCATCAGTTATTTGAAGCCCAGGTAGAACATACGCCTGATGCGATCGCCGCGATCTTTGAACGGCAAGAATTGACATATCAACAATTAAACGATCGCGCAAATCGACTAGCTAATTATCTCCAAACTGTAGGAGTCAAACCAGACGTATTAGTCGGGATTTGTGTCGAACGTTCGTTAGAGATGGTAGTAGGATTGTTGGGGATTCTCAAAGCGGGTGGAGCGTACGTTCCACTAGATCCAACGTATCCCAAAGAACGCTTGGGATATGTGTTGAATGATGCTAAGGCGGCGGTGTTGTTGACGCAACAAAAGTTGTTGTCATCTTTACCCGCTCATTCGGCTCAAGTAATTTGTCTAGACACAGATTGGTCGATCGTCGCTCAAACCAAAGATTCAAAAGTCGATCGAATAGTTACACCAGACAATTTGGCCTATGTAATTTATACATCTGGTTCCACAGGGCAGCCCAAAGGAGTCGCCATGAATCATGCCCCCTTGGTAAACCTCATCCAGTGGCAATTGCAAGCCTCCTGTGCCACCGTAGGCACCAAAACAGGGCAATTTACCTCGATCGGTTTTGATGTCTCATTCCAGGAAATTTTCTCGACTTGGTGTTCGGGGGGAATTTTAGTATTAATCCCCGAAGATGTGCGCCGAGAAGGAAGATCGCTGTTGAAAATGCTCGCTCAATCTTCGATCGAAAGACTATTTCTACCCTTTGTTGCCTTGGAACAATTGGCTCAAAGTGCCACGAACATTTCATCCCTACCAAACCATCTGCGAGAATTAATTACGGCGGGAGAGCAATTACAAATTACTCCAGTGCTGGCAAAATTTTTGCAAAAGTTGCCAAATTGTCGGTTAGAAAATCAGTATGGGCCGACGGAAAGCCATGTGGTAACATCTTTCTCAGTGGGAGATTTGGGTAGTGGATCGTCAATTCCACCGATCGGCCGACCGATCGCTAATACTCAAATTTATATTCTAGATCCCCAGCTCCAACCAGTGCCGATCGGCGTAGCCGGAGAGCTGTATATTGGTGGTGATGGATTAGCTAGAGGTTACTTTAATCGCCCAGAACTTACTCAAGCCAAATTCATCCCCAATCCCTTTAGCTCCGAAAAATCGGCAAGACTATACAAAACTGGGGATTTAGCGCGTTATCTCAATGATGGCAATATCGAATTTCTCGGACGAATTGACAATCAGGTCAAAATCAGGGGTTACCGCATCGAATTGGGCGAAATTGAGTCAATTCTGAGTAGTCATCCCCAGATTCAACAGGCGGTAGCGATCGCCGCCAATACCCTAGAAGGCGATAAATATCTAGCAGCTTATGTGGTTGAGCAAGGTGCCAGTAACTTGACAAATCGAGATTTACGTGCATTTGTCAAAGCCAAGCTACCAGACTATATGATTCCCGCAACTTTTGTGATGTTAGATACGCTACCACTTACACCCAATGGGAAAGTCGATCGTCGCGCCTTGCCCGCACCTGAGTATAGCCGACAAGCATCGAGAGATACGATCGTCGCTCCCCGTGACGATATCGAACTTGAGTTGACCAAAATTTGGGAACGAGTATTAGGGATTCAACCGATCGGGATCGTGGATAACTTCTTTGAATTAGGCGGTCATTCCCTCATGGCTGTAAAGTTAGTCACCGAAATCGAAAAAACTTTTGGGCAGACGATTTTGTTATCAACTCTGTTTCAATCTCAAACGATCGAAGAGCTAGGCATATTATTAAAACCCCAAGCAGTAACGAAAAAATGGACATCTTTGGTCGAAATCAAATCCGGTAATCCAACTAAAATTCCACTTTTCTGCATTCATGCCGTTTGGGGAAATATTTTATTTTGTCGAAGTTTGACCAATCATCTCGAAACAGATCGACCCATCTATGGACTCCAATCCAGAGGACTTGATGGCGAACACAAACCCTGTACCTCGATCCCAGAAATGGCAACTAACTATATTCAAGAAATCCAAACTATTCAACCCCAAGGCCCTTATTTATTGACAGGGTTTTCTTTGGGTGGTGTCATTGCCTTTGAAATTGCTCAACAGCTTCAAGCTCAAGGTCAAGAAATTCAACTTCTAGCACTAGTAGATACTAGTTGTCCCAATCTGGGTTCTCAACCCGCAGATCGTCCACCACTACTCGCAAAAACTGCCAATCACGTCAAAACACTCCTAGATTTAAGTATGCAGGAAAAAATAAACTATATCTGGGAAAGATTAACCTGGAATCTGACTCTGGGCAATGTAAATTTACCATATAAATTATATTTACGTTATATCAAACGTTCGCGATCGGAACTCCGATTGTTAGAGGTATATTGGGCAAATTATCTCACTCAATACAACTATATACCTCAACCATATTTAGGTAAAATTACTCTATTCAAAGCAGAAGATATCGACATTGGAAGTGAAGAGGATCCTCGATCCAGATGGGAACTTTTGGCCAGTGATGGAGTAGATGTTTTACCAGTAACTGGATCTCACGCAGATATTATGGATGAGCCTAATGTGAGAGTACTAGCTGAGAAATTCAACCCGTACCTAAATTAATCTAGCTCACTAGTTTCTTAGACACACGAGTTTTATTGAGAACAATCGAATGACAGATATAGCTTTTTTTCTTGTAGATCTGGGTGGGGGTGGTGCCGAAAAAGTGATGCTGAGTCTAGCAGGTGGATTTGCCGAACAAGGTTTGGAAGTAGATCTGGTACTAGTCAAACTCGAAGGTGATTATCGATCGCTAATATCGCCAAAAGTAAGGGTAATAAATTTTGCACATCCTAGATTAATTACTAGCCTACCGTTATTGATCGACTATCTCAAGCAACATCAGCCTAAAGTATTAATTTCGGCCCTAGAAGATGCCAATACTATATCTATAGTTGCAAAAATATTAGCTCGTGTGCCTACGCGGGCGATCGTTAGTGTCCACAATCAATTAAGTTTTGCCGAAGCAGGTAGAAGTCAATTAAAACGAAAGCTTACACCTTTATTTATTCGCTGGTTATTTCCTTTTGCTGATGAGATCGTTGCAGTATCCCAAGGAGTTGGCGATAACATCGCACAGATCGCTGGATTACCTAGAGATAGAATCACCACGATTTACAATCCAATTTTCACACCCGATCTACTCGATAAATTCGATGAGCCTGTACATGAATCATGGTTTCTAAACCCACAAATATCCGTAATTTTAGGCGTAGGACGTTTATCAACAGAGAAAGACTTTCCGACCCTAATTCGTGCCTTTGCTCTAGTCAAACAGCAGTATCCAGTTAAATTAGTAATTTTGGGGCAAGGCGAAGAACTTCTATCTTTGGAAGAGCTAGTAAGACAACTTAATTTGGTAGATGATGTGATTTTTCCAGGCTTTGTAAATAATCCTTATGCTTATATGTCAAAATCTAAAATGTTGGTGATGACTTCAATATACGAAGGCTTTGGTAATGTGCTGGTAGAAGCTCTAATCGCTGGCATTCCAGTAGTTTCTACTAACTGTAAAAGTGGCCCAACGGAGATTTTAGCAGGTGGTAAATATGGCGATTTAGTAGCTATAGGTGATGTGCAAGGTTTAGCAGCAGCAATGATTAATACTCTAGAGCATCCTCGCGATCCTGAGTTGTTACGACAAAGGGGAAGAGAATTTTCATTAGAAGCTGCCTTAACAAAGTATCAGCAATTATTCGATTTTAACTAAGAGTCCAATAATAAGTCAAACCTTCCAGGATTAGGTATATTATGCTTTATTTTAAATTAAATGCTAAACAAATTAAAAAACATAATTAAGAATCTTAGCCCTACTATTCATAAGATACTGATAAATATGAGTTGGCTAATCGGCGGACGTATTTTACGAGCGGGATTAGCCTTTATCATAACTGCTTTGATGGCTCGTTATTTAGGTGTAGAGCAATTTGGAATCCTAAACTATGCGTTTGCTCTGACAGCAATTTTTTCTAGTATTAGCCACATGGGTTTGGGTCATTTCGTGCTGCGAGATGTCATCAATGAGAAGTCCGAGCGATATGAAGTACTCGGCACCGCAGCCACTATACAATTCGCTAGTGGAGTTACATCATTCTGCTTGATAATTGGCACGATATTCTTACTAAATCCTGACGATTCATTAGCTCGAACGATCGTCATTATTATGTCAAGTTCGTTAATGTTTCAAGGCGTATCTGAAGGAATTGATATTTGGTTTCAATCTCAATTTCAGTCGAAATATGCGATTTTATCAGAATACATTGCATTTACGATCGCCACATTAGGCAGAGTAATTTTAATCCAGCTTCAAGCTCCGTTAATTGCCTTTGCGGTTCTAGTATTAGCTGAGAACATTTTCATGATGATTAACCTAATCATTGCCTATCAAAAAACAGACCAAAAAATCCAAAAATGGCGAGCTAGTTGGCAGCGTGCCGTCAACTTAGTCAAAGTAAGTTGGCCATTAATATTTTCCACTTTATCGATTATGATTTATTTATACATAGATCAGATTATGATTGGGCAATTAGCTGATTCACATGCAGTTGGTATTTATGCCGCAGCCGTCAAATTATCAGAAAATTGGGCTTTTCTAGTTTCAGGAATTACCAGATCTGTAGCTCCATATATTATGGAGGGAAAGAATATTAGTGAGCAAGTATATTATCAGCGAATTCAAAAACTTTGTAGTTTATTAGCATTAATATTTTATATAATAGCTATTCCATGCACATTATTTGCAACACCAATAGTTGTACTCGTGTTTGGTAAAGGTTATGCACCTGCTGGAGTAATACTATCAATTCATATTTGGTCGTCGATTTGGATGTTTTTTGGCAGTGTCAAACAAATTTGGGTTGCAGCCGAAGAGTTAACTGTCTTTGCGATGACAGCTAGTTTTATTGGTGCGGTAATGAATATTGCTTTGAACTTTTGGTTGATTCCTATTTACAAAGAATTAGGCGCGGCGATCGCCACCGTTATTTCTTATTTCTGTGCGGATTATCTGATGTGTTTTATATATCCACCAGCACGGAAATTCGGCTGGATCATGACTAAGGCAGTAGCTTTAGATATCTTCATGCAAAGAAGCCAAAAGACATGAACAAACTACTAGGCTGGGCGGAAAAAACATTTGCGATCGCTGCTGTTTTTCATTATGCAGCAGCACCAATACTATTATTTGTAACTGGTGGTTTTAGTGAAGGAGACGATGAGGGAGCTATTGGCGATGTATCTATTATCAATCAATTATTTCAAGTAATATATTTTATTACTTTTTGCCTGTTGTTATTACGCTGGAAAAAAGTAATTCCGATCGTCCTAAAAAGTCAACTAGTTTGGTTATTATTTGGATTAATTATTATTTCTTTTTTTTGGTCATACTCCCCAGAGTTAACCAAAGTTCGGATTATTGCGATGACTGGTACGATGCTATTTTCACTTTATCTTGCTAGTCGATATACTCTGAAGGAGCAGCTAGAGTTATTAGGGTGGATATTTGCCATCACGATTATTAGCAGTACTATACTGGCGATATTTTTACCAAAATATGGTCTAATGGGTGGCGTTCATCTTGGAGCTTGGCGCGGAATTTTTAATCATAAAAATGGTCTTGGTAGGATCATGGCAATCGGGGTGGTGGTATTTTGCCTTTTGGCACTTAGTGTCAAGAAACAACGGTGGATTTTCTGGAGTCTAACTGGTGCTTCAGTGATGCTAATCCTACTTTCTAGAGCATCATCACCTCTAGTTAATTTGGCAATTTTGATGAGCATATTAGCTGTTTTACCTATTCTACGCTGGAACTATATATTTATGGTGCCCGCGATCGTTGCAATGTCATCAGTTGGAATTATTTTATATTCATTTACGACGAGTAACGCCGAACAAATTGCGGGTGCTTTTGGCAAGAATCTAACCCTTACTGGGCGAACAGATTTTTGGCCATTGGTATTGGATAAAATTGGTGAAAGTCCTTGGGTTGGCTATGGATTTGGGGCATTTTGGCAGGGATTAGATGGCCCCTCTGCATATATTTGGAATGCATCAGCTTTTAAAGCACCGAATAGTCACAATGGTTATTTAGATCTTTTTCTCGATTTAGGAATTATTGGTTTTTCTATTTATATGGTTTTATTTATTAATAGTTTTAGAAAGGCATTGATATATATCAGGCAGACGGGAACATCAGATAGATTTTGGCCTGTGTTATTACTTTGCTATGTTGTTTTATCGAATTTAACTGAAAGTTCGCTGGTAATTCAAAATAATTTTTTATGGATATGGCAGTTAGGAATATTCTTTTCTTTTTCGGCAAAACAGTCAACTATTACAAGTAGCTATCTGAGTTAAATTTACTAATAAACAAGCTAAATATCTAATTATCTGAAGGCAGAAAGATGGAAAATTCAACGAACGATCGACCCGCTATCAAAGTGTTAATGTTTGGCACAGGATTTGATGTAAAAGGAGGAATTACTTCGGTTCAAAAGCTAATCGTTGAAAGAGATTCACCCAGCTTTATTATTCAACATATTCCAACCATCATTCAAGGTTCTGCAAGGGAGAATATTCTGGCATTTCTTCAGGCAATTTTTCAGTTATGCTGGGTGATTTTCACGAAGCAAGTCGATGTTATTCACATTCATTTTTCGGAGCGAGGCAGTACTTTAAGAAAATCAATTATTATCTGGATATCGTTACTGTTTCGCCAGTCGATTATTCTTCATGCTCATGGTGGTAGCTATCGTGAATTTTATGCTGGATTGCCTAGAGTTTTGCAAAGAGTTTTGGTGTGGACATTCAGTAAATGTAGTAGAATTATTGTCTTATCCAAAAGTTGGCAAGATTATTATCACAGTACATTTGATATCGATCGCAGTAAACTGATCGTCTTGTACAATCCAACGCTGGTACCCTTAGAAATCCCAAATCGATTAGAACGTAAGCAATTAAAGTTTGTGTTTTTGGGATTGATTGGAAAGCGTGGTGGTGCCTTGGATCTTGTTAAGTCAGCGATCTCTTTTCCCAAACCAGATAAAGGTGCATTCGATCTGATTAATGCTTTTGCAGCTTTGCCAGAGAGCGATCGAGATCGGGTAGAATTAGTCTTGGCTGGAAATGGCGATTTGGATACAGCAAATCAGCTAATTAGCGATTTGAAACTGACGGGTAAAGTCACTATACTAAGTTGGATCGATCCTCAACAACGGGATGAATTGTTAGCTAGTGCGGATGCTTTTATTTTACCTTCGTATAATGAAGGATTACCGATGTCAATGTTGGAATCGATGGCGTGGGGTTTACCTGTAATTGTGACACCAGTTGGCGGGATACCGGAAGTGATTACCCACAACCAAAATGGGTTATTAATCGAGCCAGGAAATCGGGAGCAATTGGTAGCAGCGATGCAAAGTTTGATTGGGGATGAGGATCTGAGAATATCGTTAGGTATGGCTGCTCGTCATAGTGTGGCAGGTTTGGATATTCACTGTTATGTGAAGTCGCTAGCAGAAGTTTATACCTCAGCGATCGAAGAAAAACATATCCAAGATTGAATTGCAAGTTATTAAACTTCATATCTAAGAAATTATCGATCGATAGTCACTTTTTGATACACTAGTATTAGTATTTACTATTATTTATTCATGTATGACAATATTTGCAAATATTTAGCTGAGAACTTTTCTGAAGATATATCGAGTTGGTTGATTGGCGAACGAGTTACGCTTACAGAATTGAAGCCGACAGAACTAAGTGTCGATCCAATTCGCGCTGATAGTATGATTTTGCTGACTAATCAGGATTTGATTTTACATCTAGAGTTTCAAACCGATCCTGATGATGATATCCCATTTCGGATGACTGATTATCGAGTCAGAGGTTACCGAAAATTTCCGACAAAGCAGATGAGACAAATCGTTATCTATTTACGGAAAACTACTAGCGAACTGGTTCATCAAACTACGTTTGAAATTGAAAATACGCTGCATCGGTTTGAGGTGATTCGGTTGTGGGAACAACCACCATCGATATTTCTGGAGTCTGTAGGGTTGTATCCATTTGCGACTTTGGCAGAAACTGATGAGCCGGAGTCGATTTTGCGGACTGTGGCTGCTAAAATTGAGGATATAGGATCGTCCAAGATTCAATCAAATCTGACAGCGACTGCATTTATTTTAGCTGGATTGGTGTTGGATAAAAATCGAGTCAAACAAATACTACGGAGGGATAATATGCGGGAGTCATCAACCTATCAAGATATCTTAGCTGAGGGATTAGCTGAGGGATTAGCTGAGGGAAAGGAGAAAGGCGAGACTCAAGGGCGTATTAAGGAAGCCAAAGGGTTAGTCATCAGGCTGCTAACTCGGAAGTTGGGGAATGTTAGTTCTACGCTGTTGGTTAAAATTGAGGCTTTGCCTTTGGAGCGAGTAGAATCTTTGGGTGAAGATCTATTAGACTTTACTTCGATCGCTAATCTTGAGCAGTGGTTGGCATAAGTTGTAACTATTGCGATCGATCGAGCAATTAGACTCGATCGATCTGATTAATGCCTTTGCAACTCTCCAAACGATCGAGATCGGGTAGAATTAGTCTTGGGTGGGTCTGAGAGTGTGTTTGAAAAGTTATTTTTTGTACGTATATCCTAGAAGACCCCCCCGCTCCCTCCCCTTGCAACTACCGTGTGTACACAAGTTTTACTGAGACGGATTTTGCGATTCTCTTAACAACATCCGCATCCCACACACCAACAAATCTGCCGTAAGCCCACTCCACCGTGTCAAACCAAACCCTTTGAGGGGGGGTTTGGGGGGGGGACACTCCCCCCACCAATGGGGGGTCTGGGGGTCAGAGCGGTGCGCGCTCGTCGGGTTCCCCGACGTAAAAAGCGCAACAAGACACCCCCAGATCCGGGTTCTCTTAGCACTAGAATCTCAACGGATCTGAGCAATGAGTGCAAAGGGGAGGGGTAAATCAACCTAAAACGTTCGCGTAGCGTCTGCCTTCGCAGAAGTCTAGCCAACTTGTGTATACACGGTAGCCTAAAGGAGGGGGATTTAAACCCCTGCTCTCTGTTAATTTTAGATCGGCCAAATATCTCCTAAAATCTAGGGTAGGGGCAATTCATGAATTGCCCTTGCCCCGAATTTCGTACCCACATTCAGCAACGCCCGAATCTAAACCAGGATTTGATGGTATTTTTACGCCAGAATGCGGGTTAGAGTAGGCTACGTTCTTAAAAAATAGTCCTGCCTACTGCCCAATTGCGACCTTAAATCTTGACGATACTGCGTAAAGAGTCGAAAAATGAAGGATAGGAAATAGATGCAGCTTCGGCGCGGTGGATGGTCGTTTTACCTGTTGCCATCATCGCGGCGATCGCCAGACTCATGGCAATGCGATGATCTGTGTGACTATCTAATTCTGCCCCGATTAGAGAGCCGCCGCCACTAATTTCCAATCCGTCGGGTAATTCGGTGACTTTCGCACCCATTTTAGTCAATTCTGTCGCCATCACTTCAATTCGATCGCTCTCTTTGACCCGCAATTCTTCAGCATCGCGAATTATCGTCGTTCCCGTGGCAAATATTGCCGCCACTGCCAAAATTGGAATCTCATCAATCAGTTGAGGAATCAAATCCCCGCCGATTTCACAAGCGGTCAATTTTCCATGCTTCACCCGCAGATCTGCCACAGGTTCCCCCGCCACTTCGCGCTCATTTTCGCGGGTAATATCTGCACCCATCAACTCCAATGCTACCAAAATCCCTGTCCGAGTTGGATTGACCCCGACATTCTCAATATACAACTCCGAGCCAGGGACGATCGCCCCCGCCACCAACCAAAATGCCGCCGAACTAATATCCCCTGGTACAATCACCTGTTGTCCCTGTAGAGTAGGATAACCAGTCACCGTTGCACTGTGGGTATCTCGATCGACCTCTATATTCGCCCCAAACGCCCGCAACATCCGTTCCGAATGATCCCTCGATAAAGCTGGTTCCGTGACCGTGGTGCGCCCCTCAGCCATCAATCCGGCGAGTAAAATTGCTGACTTCACCTGAGCTGAAGCGATCGGCGAATGATAATGAATCGGTTTAATTGTTTGACCCCTTACTGCCAGAGGAGCTAGAGAATTCCGATCGCGTCCCCAAATCTGCGCTCCCATTTCGATCAGGGGTTTTACTACCCGCAACATCGGTCTAGATCTGAGGGAATCATCCCCTGTAACTGTAAAAAATCTGTCGGGATGTCCTGCCAAAATCCCCAACATTAGCCGCATTGTCGTACCAGAGTTGCCTGCATCCAAGATATTCACAGGTTCTTCGATCTTTCCCAAACCAATCCCTGTCACCTTCACTAGATCGGTATTGAGTGGGGAAATTTTCGCCCCCATCGCCGTAAAACAAGCTGCTGTGCTGCGTGGATCTTCACCCAATAACAAGCCCTGAATCGTAGTTTCACCTGTGGCTAATGCACCCAGCATCAACGCCCGATGGGAAATCGATTTATCCCCTGGAATTTGCAATGTACCCTGTAGGGATACACCAACACTAGGCTCGATAGTAAGAGTTTGATGACGATCGACAGATTGCAGAGTTATCACAGTACGTCTAGAAAGAAAGTTTGAATTTGATTATCGGCAGCTTGAGGATGCTCAATGGTCTTGAGCTGCCAGCTTACGGATCGATATTTTTTACATTGTCACTCTCAACTTTCGGTTCAGTTTTTTTGGCAACTTTAATCGTCATTTCCTTTTTCTGCCCATCGCCACCTAATGCTTGGAACGGTTGCTTTCCTTGAGATACGTACAATCCACTTCCATCGCTAGTATCGATGGTCATTTTGTCGGTAACCATCCAATCTCGTTGTTCTCCGACTTTGAGATTACCCACAATTTTTGGATTTCCATCCACCACAATGCTCACCCAAATCGGCTTTTTGACAATAATACGGACTTCAATTGCGGTTGGAGATTCGATCGGTGTTGGTGTGGCGATCTCCACTGGAATAGTGACGGCAGTTGTGGGCCGCTCGACGATCGGATATGTTGGTTTAGCTGCCTCATTGAGTGCATGGGAAATTGCCGCACTACCCGCAAGTAGTGACAAGGCGTAGATTGCGTACCAATGAATTGGTTGAAGCCGAGGCTGGGTAAAAGATGTCCCGCGAGTGGATGTTTGCCTTGTTTGTAATACTTCTCGCTGCCAAGTCGGTACTAGTTGCGCCAATCCATCTCCATCCATGCCGAGACAATTACCGTAGCGGCCGATCATCCCTTTGACATAGACTGATTCAGGTAACATTTCAATGTGCCCCTCTTCGATCGCCTGGATCAATCGTGGTTGAATCTGAGTCAGTGTGGATACTTCTTCGATCGATAAGCCATGTTGATTGCGCCAATAGCCTAAATGTCCACCAATCTGTGCCATGACTGTAGCTGGGGTGACTGAAGGGGTCACTGGTTCTACAACCCGATCCGATTTAGTCGGATTCATCACCGATAATGTGGGCAGTTTGACAGATCTCAAAGATCTAATGTATTTGAGGGGTGGCAGTAAAGTCACGATCTCTAGTAGTGTGTTGTGTGTAAGGAGTAAGAATTTCAGTGTCTAATCTGAGAGTCTAAGCCGATTAGATGCCCAGATTGCAGGTTTTCTACTTCTACTAGTCGCAAATGGCGGTAGCAGCCGATTTCTAACGGTCGATCCGCGTCTAGGCTAATGTTACCAATTTTGGTCCGATGGAGGTGTAAAACTGGGTACTCCAGTTGGGTAGCGACACGCCTAATTTGTCTATTCCGCCCTTCTCTAAGGACGATCTCCAATAAAGTTCGATCCTCTTTCTGTTTGACTACTTTGACTTTTGCAGGTAAGGTGATTCGACCATCTAGATCGATCCCATTCCGCCAAGCCGTTAGTGCCATAGTAGAAGGTTGCCCCTGTACCCAAACTGCATAAGTTTTACTGACACTATGGCGTGGATGAGTCAACCGAAATGTCAACTCCCCATCGTTGGTAAGCAACAACGCGCCACTGGAATCAATATCTAACCTCCCAACTGGATGAATTCCCTCACACTCCCGCAATTCTGCTGGTAATAAATCTAAAACTGTTCGACGACCTTGTGGATCGTCACAGGTAGATATTGTACCCAAAGGTTTATTGAGTATTAGATACACAGGCTCAGGTCGGCTTTGTGCTGTAATCAGTCTACCATCAACCTCAATCCGATCGGTAGCAGGTTCGGCAGTTTGTCCTAATTGGGCAACTTTACCATTCACCACTACTCTACCAGCTAAAATCAATTGTTCTGCTTGTCTACGGGAAGATATTCCCCACTGGGATAAGATTTTTTGCAGCCTTGGTTTCATCCGGTAATTGGGGATTGGGTATTGGGGATTGGGGATAGGGGATAGGGGTACCCCTGTTCGGTTAAGC
>JANMEL010000084.1:0-2613 GCA_031376885.1 Chamaesiphon sp. OTE_70b_metabat_96
ACCATTTCCTGATTCCAGGCGGCGGCGGCGGTGACGATTTTGGCTCCGGCTTGGAGATATTGCTCGTCAGTGAAGCTAGAACCTGCTCCGGAATTCGTTTCGATGTGGACTTGATGGCCGCGATCGGTTAGAGTACGGACGATACTTGGGCTTAATCCGACTCGAAATTCTTGGTCTTTTGTTTCTTTGGGGATGCCGATTTCCATTTTAGTAATGAGGGGTGAGGGGTGAGGGATGCTACTATCGCCAAAGGCGAGGCAACGACTACGATTGGTACAAGGGGGTGAGAGGAAAACTAATATTCACGAGCGTATCCTTGGCGATTACTAGTTTATTATGCCTTCACCCCTCCCCTCTATAAAAAACTATAACTAGCAGCCTGCCTTTAGAAACCAAAAATTGCTCTCGTAGGGTGTGCGATAGCGTAACGCACCCCATAGCCTCGAATGGTGCTCATGCGTCTGACGCTAACACACCCTACAACGAATCTGTTTGGCTGAGTATATTGTCTATGACTTAGATGTAAAAAACTGAAAGATACGTCTTTGCGAATTTATCAGGCTGTACAAACGATCGCAGATATCGAAGATCGATCGATGAATGCAGTGGTTGAAGATGTTGACAGCTTCAGAAGATTCGTTGGTTTTGGGCGGAGGTTGTTACTGGGCATATCTTGATGGTGAATTAAGCACTAACTCAAAAACTGTTAGAATTCGGATATCCAGACAGCAGCTATTTTTACCAGAGTCGTTGCAGTGGATGCTAAACAATGTCGATCTTGGAATATGGCCATGATAGAACACAACCCAATTATAGATTTGAATCTATCGAAACAAGCTGTCGAAAATTACATCCTCAGTCATGGCTGGCAACAAGTAGATCATCCTAACAAAAATCTCCAAGTTTTTGCTGGATTATTGGATGATAATGGTCGAGAAATTCGATTAATTTTACCATTAACTAACGATCTCAAAGACACGCCTCTGCGAATTTATCAGGCGGTACAAACCATCGCAGATATCGAAGATCGATCGCTGAATGAGGTGGTTGCAGATATTGAGAAAGTTAAAGCATCACAATAGAACAGTAATTTTTGCGATCGGTGCTGGCTATTGTTCGACAAAGATCGCTCCTCCAGCCGCAGGATTCCAATCACCAGGTATTGTAGCGAGACGGTGCATCGATTTTCACTCTGACAGACAGCACCTTATTCTAACGAACTTGCGGATAGTGACGGTTTGACATTCAAGTCCCAATTGTTAACATTTATATTAATGACTAATTCTATTGATGAATCTATGTTTATGGTGTCCATACTAAAACCAGACTAAATCGCCAAAAATAATACTATGACAGAAGAAATACTTCCATCTCGTTCCGTAGATGCTGAAATGGAAGAAGCATCACTAAATGCTAGAAAATCATTTAATGTTTTTTGGCGTGAATTGTCATGGGAGATGCGAAGAATTGTTCCAGGGCTTGACATGAGTGTAGTGAAAAGAGGTTTTCCCACGAATGAAAAAAGTAATCTATCTCTGGAACACATGTGGGTTGGAGACATTTGCTTTGATGGTAAGATCGTCAGAGGAAATCTACTCAACCAACCAAATCAAATAGATAATCTAAATCAAGGTGATAGTGTAGAATTTGATGACGAAGAAATATCAGATTGGATGTACTCAATTAATAATAATGTCTACGGTGCATTCACGGTAAATGTTCTTAGAAGTCGAATGTCAAAAAAGGAACTAAAAGGACATGATGATGCTTGGGGACTAAATTTCGGAGATCCCAGCAATATCAATATCGAGCGAGATCTTTCATTTGATAAGTTTTTACTGACTCCATCGATCGAACTTCCAGAACACCCAATGAGTCTGAATATGGCGGAGAAGTCAGAAGATGGAATCAGAGAAATGGGGCAACAAATCAATGACCATTTAACTCTTGGTATGACTATGCTTCAATTTGAGTCATTGGCAGGAAATCTTACTCAGGTAAAGCTACTCCTAAAGTATGGTGCAGATAAAGAGATTCAAAATGTTCATGGTCAAACAGCACAAGATTTAGCCGAATTATTTAAGTGGAGAAAGATATTAACTGTTCTTCGTTCTTAAATCATGCCTTAATATAATCGATCGAAAGTGTTTAGACTCAATCTATTTATGAGTAGAATTGCTCGTAGTCATCATGAGTACCAATTCAAAACCATGTCACCGTATCGCCTTCCAAAATGCCAACAGCACGATAGCTCCGCGTTACTCGCACCGACCAAATTCCTTCGTTACTATCGATGCACTTGAAATGCAACGATGGATGGAATGGATTATCAGCCCACAGACGATAATTCTTCCGTGCCCTTTCTTTCGTCTGGTCGTTCAGTTTTCGATATTCAGCCCAGAATGATGGCAGCGTTGCAGACTTCATAACCTATCGTAATCCATAGGTACTGATTTATCCTCTGCAATTTCCCGCTTCGCTTGTCGAGCAGCAGCAACTAAATTAGGGCGCGTTCGATCGATCGAAGACTCCCATTTTGCTTCATCTTCAAGATCGGCAATGTACTCGCGAATATGCTCGGATACTCGTTCCTGTAGATCGTCGGATAGAAAC
>JANMEL010000113.1:0-3426 GCA_031376885.1 Chamaesiphon sp. OTE_70b_metabat_96
ATGAATCTGGAGATTTAAAGTCACAAGTAGAAGATTTTAAAATAACAACAGGGAATTATCCAGCGTCAATTCATGTTGACCAAATTTATCGCACCAAAGAAAATAGAGCTTGGTGTAAAGAACGCGGAATTAGAATTACGGAGTCCTTATATAGCAGCCTCAAAATGACGTTGTTTAAATCAATTGTTATTTCTCTATCTATGAAGAAGCAGCTTTTTTGAGTCGATCTTCAATTGCGTTACAAGCTACGCTAACACCATTCTCCATTTGAATGATCCGTCCGATCTCGGCGGCTTTAGTGGCATAGTTAGGATTTTCTAGCAATGCTTGCAATTCTTTGGCAACTCGTCCCGCTGCATAACATGAACGATCGATCGTCCTTGATGTACCCAGTCTTTTAACTCGCGCAGCATTGTCTGGTTGGTCATAACTATACGGCATAATCAGAGTGGGGCGACCCGCGCGAAGGGCTTGTGCTGTTGTCCCAATTCCACCTTGATGAACGATCGCACAAGCATGAGGGAAAATTTGTGAATACGGTATATAATCTATCGCAATAATATCTTTAGAAAGATGATCTGGAGGAGTATTTTTACCAATTAACAAAACTGCCCGACGGTTTAATTGTGTCACTGCTCGAATACTTTCCTGATAGAAGGTACCAGGAACCATCACTGCGGCTGAACCTAATGTGAACACAATGGGTGGTTCGCCAGCATCTAAAAATTGCTTGAGTTTTGGGTTAATTACCCCCTGGTTATCATCGCCCTCATAAAATGTAAATCCCGTCACTATAGTATTTTTATCCCAGTCAGGCTGTGGCTTTGCCAACACTGAAGAAAACATCGCTAACACCAGACAGGCAGAAGACTTATCGACGAGTGGATTATAATTAGTTTGGGATAATCCGAGTTCTGTTCTGAGTTGATGAATTGGTTCTGCCCAAGATTTAGTAACTGTTTTTAATAATTGAATGATAACTTGGTTAAGCGGGGTACCTAATCCACGTAACTTGACTAAAAATGGAAATAAAGGAATAACTGATGGATCGTAAGCCGAGAAAAATGCGACGGGTGCGAGTGCTAATGATACCCACGGAATTCCCAATTTCTCGGCAACTAAAGGAGCGGCATAGACTATATCTCCAGCGATAATCAGATCGACATCTTTCGCACTATCGAGCAAATCATTATATGTGTCGCGTAAATTTGGCAGCAACCACTTCCGAACCACATATTCCGAACCTGTTTTTAAGTCTGTCATCTTGGCGATCTCTTCAGGATTATTGATAGGAGTACCATCGGGGCGCATTGGATGAAACTCAAATCCTAATGGTTCAATGATGGCTCCATATTCCTTCATGGTTGCGAATACAATGTCATGTCCGCGTTGGCGAAGTTCGACTGCTAATGCAATTTGAGGATGCAAATCGCCAAGTGAACCAATGGTGGTTAAAATAATTCGACTCATAGTAGATCTTTAGTTGTAGGATGGGCATTGTCCACTATCTAAATTTTAGCTAATTGTAATGTCATAAATATTTATATCGATCTATTTAAGATCTCGTTTTGTAGTTTGCTTCAATAATTCAAACCAGAGCAAGCTAATCGCTCCACTACCCAAACAAATAGCTAGATCGATCGGGTGTAAAAAAGAAAAGTTAAACAAGTCTCGCAAGAACGGAACGTAAAGTACGATCGCCATAAAAAATACTCCGCCACCAATTACCCACCACAGAGCTGGATTGGGAGACTTCAGGATTTTTAGACTCAGGCGTGATGTCGAACTTTCACTCAAAATTAGTCCTAAATTAGCTACAATCAACGTTGTAAATGTCAATGCGCGGACATCTAATTCACCTTGCTTGCGGTATGTAGCGATCGCAAAGACTGTCAAGATAATTACTAAGATTCCGCCCCCTTGCAGCATGGCTAAACCCAAAGTTTTATTGCCAAATAATGGTTCGTTAGGATTGCGCGGTGGACGTTTCATTACATTTGCTTCAGCGGGTTCGGCTTCCAGGACGATCGAGCAAGCCGGATCGATAATTAGATGGAGAAATGCAACATGAATCGGTAGTAATACTAATGGCAATTTAAACAACACGGGAATTAAGGACATCCCCGCAATCGGAATATGAATTGCAATCAGATATGACATTGCCTTGCGGAGATTATCAAAAATTCGTCGTCCCAATTTCACCGCTTGAACGATCGATGAAAAATCATCATCCAACAACACCAACGCCGCCGATTCACGGGCAACATCGGTACCGCGTTGTCCCATTGCAATCCCAATTTGGGCGGCTTTGAGCGCGGGGGCATCATTGACACCATCCCCAGTCATAGCGACGACTTCACCCTTATCTTTGAGGGCATTGACGATGCGTAATTTTTGTTCGGGAATGGCGCGGGCAAAGATACTGGTATTTTCAATCCGCTGCTGGAGTTCGGTGTCGCTCATGCGATCCAATTCTGCTCCAGTTATCGTGTCTCCCGTCTGCAATAAACCCACCTGACGAGCGATCGATTGAGCAGTTTCTGGATAGTCACCCGTGATCATCACCACGCGAATTCCAGCAGTATGGCATTCTTGAATCGCTGCTGCTACAGTTGGACGCACCGGATCTGAAAGTCCAACTAAGCCGAGAAATTGAAAGGGAAAATCATGTTGTTTGTCTGGTAAATGTTCTGGAGTAACTACCGGATGCGGTGGCAAAAATGGCGGTGGGGCATCCAATAAAGACGCTTTGGCAACACCTAATACTCGCAATCCTTGAGCTGCCATTTCACTGACTTGAGTTGTCAGGATTTTCTGCTGTTCGGGTGTAAAATGACAGAGATCCGCGATCGCTTCTGGTGCGCCTTTAGTGGCAATTTCATACAACTTGCTATCCGCTGACTGCCAAACGTGAGACATTGCCAACAACTCCGGTGAGAGCGGATATTCGCGCAACAGTTTCCAATCATCATGCAAATGTTCGGTACCTGCAAGAGAGTAGTTGCCCAATTCCTTAAACGCTTTTTCCATCGGATCGAATGGATCGCGTTGACTTGCTAAAATACAGAATTCAACTAACTCATGAACCGACTCAGGGAGTGGCACTTGTGAATGTAATCCCAAATCGTAAGGCTGAGGGTTTTCGGGATGGTTGTAAGCCAATAACTGTTGTACAGCCATCTGATTTAGAGTCAGCGTTCCAGTTTTATCGACACATAAAACAGTTGCCGAACCGACGGTTTCGACGGCGGAAGTGCGACGTGCTAAAACATGATTCTGTGAAATCCGCCAAGCTCCCAAAGCCAAAAAGATTGTCACGACAACTGGAAATTCATTCGGCAAAATTGCCATCGCCAGCGTAATCCCGGCGAGGACTCCTTTGAGCCAATCTCCTGTGGTGGCTCCATAAATTACGACAATTGCCAC
>JANMEL010000142.1:0-5777 GCA_031376885.1 Chamaesiphon sp. OTE_70b_metabat_96
GGAACCCCCAGATCCGGGTTCTCTTAGCACTAGAATCTTAACGGATCTGAGCAATGAGATAGTCACCTTAACAGGGGTATACCTACCCCCTGGATCCTAATCATCAATGACGACCTCCATCGTATCACAATTGCGGGCGGATCGATCCCCCCACTCCAGCTCCGGCTCGATTTCTTTGGTCGGATATGGGGATTGAATTAGATCGATCGATGATTTGACTGCTTCGATGTCTGGATGTTGGGTAAATAAGGATTCTCGTCTATAAGCCATTGGCACCGTTGGATATAGGGCAGAGCCGATCGTCGATTCATGCTCGATCTTGCCTCGTGTTGTCTTTGGTTGTGCCAATGGAGCCAATTCTGGTGCGGGTGATTGTTCTGTTGCCTCTCTCGAAGAGAATCGATCCTCTTTGCCTTCTACATCAACGAGGTCAGATGGTTCGGCTAAAGTGTTAAAATCTCGTTCGAGTAGTTCGAGAAATGAAAGGTCAAATTCGGGTAGGGGGTCGATAGTCAGCGTGACAGTAAACCCGCAGGAGCCAACCGGAATTCGATCCAAATCGTAAAGATTGATTTCACCGATTAATAAATTTGTCTTTAGGACGATCGGTAATTGAAGTTCACCATGAAAAGCAAACCGATCGACATATGGCGGGACTTTTTGCTCGATCTCCGCAACGATTTTTCCCGTTTGGGTGTCTCGCAGACAGATCGACAATTTATTGACAATTCCATCCTGGATTCGTCGATCGGTCATCAACTTTAAATTACATGCACCATTAATCATCAATCGATCGCCAGGGCACATCTGCACAAATACCGATCGTTCCAACTTAATCAGCCGCAAAGGTGGGAGGATAATCGGTGAGATCAGCAGCAGTTGAGGTGGGGCAATTTTGGGTTCTGGTTGGCGAGGTTGAAGTGAATCCCGCTCGATTTGTGCCAATAAGCGATCCAATGTTCCATCCCAATTGTCACCATCATCAAAGTTGGGAATCGGAATTAATGGCTCTGTTGGTGGGGCTAAATCGATATGAGGGGTATTTTCTGTGGGAGAATTTGACCTAACTGAATCGATCCCTTGGCTATGGGGTAAAACTTTGACTTGGAGAATTTTCGGCTGGGATGAAAGATCGATCTCAGTTTCACTACATACAAATTGCCAAATCCCCGATTTGAGATCTGTAAAGGGGATAATTACGATCATCCCGCGCTGATTGGTGACATGCTTGCGAGTTTGCGATCGTCTTTTTGGTGGATTCTCACCCATTGTTTGATGGGTAACCTGGATCTCGATCGGCGTGTCTGGTAGATTGCTATTGCCAACGAGCCGATACCTACCCTCCATCAATTGAAGACTACCTGTTTTTATCGGCCGCCAGCCCCGATCGCCTTCACGTTGAATCAAAAATTCCCAGCTTTCCATAGTACCACCTTGTAGACGATCGGATTTAAACAATATTTGGGGGGATTGTAGCTAGGATAGTCTGTAATGGGTAATTTCTCAAGCCCAATTCTCACCCAATACCTATGCAAACTGGAACTATTGTAGCGATCGCCACGGCTGTTGTCCCTCAGCAGGGCAGTGTAGGCATCGTGCGGCTATCTGGGGAAGAGGCAATATCGATCGCTCGTCAGATTTTCCACACCCCTGGAAAACAAGTCTGGGAAAGCCATCGAATTCTATATGGCTATGTGAGACATCCCCAAACTCACGCGACGATCGATGAAGCATTATTAACGATCATGGCAGCACCTCGATCGTACACCCGCGAAGATGTCGTCGAAATTCACTCTCACGGCGGGATCATCCTCGTTCAACAAATCCTCCAATTGTGTATCGAGCAAGGAGCCAAACTAGCCGAAGCGGGGGAGTTTACCCTCCGCGCCTTTCTAAATGGACGTATCGATCTCACTCAGGCGGAAAGTATCAGCGATTTAGTCGGCTCTCTCTCCCCAACCGCCGCCCAGAGTGCGATCGCCGGATTACAAGGCAAACTTCGCCAACCGATCGGACAACTCCGCTCCCAAGCTCTAGATTTACTCGCCGAGATTGAGGCTAGAATCGATTTTGAGGAGGATTTACCGCCTTTGAACCAAGATGAGGTGAAAGGAAAATTGGTGGCGTTGACGGCGGAAATAGGCCAGATTGTGGCGACAGCCGATCGCGGGGAGCTATTGCGAAGTGGTCTCAAGGTGGCGATCCTCGGACAGCCGAATGTGGGTAAATCTAGTTTACTCAATGCTTGGAGCAAGAGCGATCGAGCGATCGTCACTCCCCTGCCTGGTACTACGCGAGATGTGGTCGAGTCCCAGTTAGTCGTCGGTGGAATTCCAGTACAGGTACTAGATACAGCGGGAATTCGCGATACCAGCGATGTGGTAGAACAGATTGGAGTAGCACGTTCGCGGGCGGCGGCTCGATCGGCCGATCTGATCTTACTGACGATCGACGCTCAAATTGGTTGGACAGATGCCGAATCAGAAATCTATGCTCAAATTAGCGATCTAGCGGTAATTTTGGTCGTCAATAAAATCGATCTAGTCGAATCATTACCACCGCTAAATTTACCCGATGGAATTTCGATCGTCGTGGAAACTGCGGCGGCGATCGATCGGGGCATCGATCGATTAGAATCAGCTATTCTAGATACTATTTCAGGTGGCAAACTCCACGCCGCCGATATCGATATCGCCATCAATCAACGTCAAGCCGCCGCCCTAATTCGCGCCCAAACATCCCTCCAACAAGTCTTAATCACCATTAAATCTGGACATCCTTTCGACTTCTGGACGATCGACTTACGCGATGCAATTCAATCTCTCGGCGAAGTGACTGGAGAAGATGTGACCGAATCCGTACTCGATCGGATCTTTAGTCGTTTTTGTATCGGCAAATAGATAAACTAGCATCTTAGTCGATCGATTGACAGAATTAACTCAGCTCTAAAAATATCACTGAGAGCGGAAGATTCGACTGAAAATAACTTTTTCCTGAGGATTGATAATCTTCAACAATATTCTCGTATTTTGACCTTTGGTTAGTTTGTTACCAACTGGAGTTAATCGATATAAATACCCCGCCGCAATTCGCCATTCTTTCGCTCTGCCATTGTATCGAGATTTACTTCGAGGGATTGTCAAACATTGATTTCGGGGATTGCATTGGCTACGCTCACTGACCACTGCCCACAAACCATTTCTGAATTTTATTGATATTGTCGAATGAAACGCGATCGATATATCCTAATGAGGAGGGTGGGTTTTGTTTGAATTTTTTAGAATTTATCGATATTGACTAGCATAAACCCACCCCTACAGTCCCTGATGCTTGTGCAGATTATACAGTTTTGTGGGGTGGTCACTGCCCACCCTACATTCGTGATATATCTAGGTTGGAAATAGATCATTTATAAAATAATGTGAATAGAAGTTTATGGACGATCGACAATATTTGGTTGAGACTGACAGTGCAATTAAGATTCGTTTTAGTGGTACCGCCAATAGTGGAGAATTAGATTTATCGGGTTCACCTAAAGCTTTATGATATGTGAGCGAATCAATTCTCAATTTTATCCAGAACAATGACCAAATTATTTGTGTCATCCAAGCAAGTCTAGTCGATCCGACTCCTTATGATATTTGCTTAAAATCTTTATCTATTTGTAAGAGCAATACTTTAATTAAAATTTTAGTAATCGCAAATTCCTTATATATTCATGGATCGTTAGAAAATTTGGATATTCTTGCAAGCTCATTTGAGTTTGATGATGATACATGGTCTGGATATCATCATCATGTAGATATTTGGGATTGGATCGATCCTACTTCTATATCACTAGTAATATCCGTTGAAAATTCAATTAAGCGTCCAGAAATAGTCGAGCAATAGATCTGGGAACAGATTCCCGACTTCTTAAAGAAGTCGGGAATCTTGAGTATTGTGACTTAATCTATCCCCTCGATCGGTGCAAATCCCTGACGTTGAATATTCTCAGTGATGGTGCGAGGATCGAGGAATTGGAGGAGATAATCGGGGCCGCCAGCTTTGGAACCAACGCCGGATAATTTATGACCACCGAAGGGTTGGCGGGCAACAATTGCTCCGGTAATCGTGCGATTGATATAGAGATTTCCGACTTCAAATTCGGCTTTGGCGCGATCGATATGGGAAGGCGTACGGGAATAAAGTCCACCTGTGAGGGCGAAATTGGTACCATTGGCTATCTCGATCGCTCGATCGAAAGTCTCGGCTTTCATGACTGATAATACTGGGCCGAATATCTCTTCTTGAGCGAGGCTAGATTGGGGATCTACATCGGTGAAAATGACTGGGCCGACGAAATAACCTATTTCGGGTGAGGGCAGCTCTAGGGCGAGATTAGCCGATAGTTTGCCTGTGGCGATCGTCTCCTGAATCCGTTGTTGAGCGGCTGCGTCGATGACTGGGCCGATTTTTGTACTGGGATCTGCGGCATTACCCACATTCAAGGATTTGGTGGCGGCTACTAGTCGCTCTAACACTGCATCATAGATCGGTGCTAGCACCACCACGCGGGAGCAGGCGGAGCATTTTTGACCGCTATAGCCAAAAGCTGAAGCCACGATACCCTGTACAGCTTGGTCTAAATCGGCACTTTCATCGACGACGATCGCATTTTTGCCGCCCATTTCGGCAATTACCCGTTTGAGATGCTTTTGCCCTGGTTGGAGGATGGCTGCACTGGCGTAGATTTCACAGCCGACTTCCTGGGAACCCGTGAACACGATCGCCTGTACGTCTGGATGTTTGACGAGGTGGGCACCTACTGTCGAGCCGCTACCAGGGACGTATTGGAACACCCCTTTGGGTATCCCCGCATCGACTAATATCTCGCTTAACTTGGCCGCAATTACCGACGTTACGGCGGCGGGTTTGAGTAAGACACAGTTGCCAGTGACTAAGGCGGCGACAGTCATGCCCATCGGGATGGCGAGGGGAAAATTCCAGGGGGAAATAACTAAAACTATCCCTTTAGGGCGATAGAAATATCGATCGGTTTCCCCAGCCACATCATAAACAACTTCTGGATCCAATCGCTCCATTTCCGCCGCATAATACCGACAAAAATCTGCTGCTTCCGATACTTCTACATCCGCTTGAGGGAGGGGTTTACCTGCTTCAAATACCATCCAGGCATTGAGTTCGTGACGGCGTGCTTCGAGTAAGTCTGCCGCTCGGCGGAGGATGGCGGCGCGTTCTTTGACGGGGGTATTTTGCCAAGTTTTGAAGGCTATTTTGGCGGCAGATATAGCTAGATCTGCTTGGGAGATATCGATTTGACCGATCGATCCGACTACTTCCGCCGGATCTGAGGGATTGACAGATGCAATCGTCTTGGCTGTCTGCACCCGATCGCCATTAATTAACGGCTGATAGGTTTGCCCCAATTGCTTTCTGACTGATTCGAGGGCGGTATTTGCTCTCGATCGCAATTGTTCGATCGCATAGTCGGTATCTGGAGCTGGATCGATTCGCGTGACAGTGGCTGTGGGCAAGGCAATGGGGGTAAGTTGGACTTGGCTACCATCCTCATCACCCTCGCCCCACACTGGAGCATCTAATAGTCCTTCAAGCGGTTGCTCTGAAACGCTTTGCTTCAAGAACGAGCTATTGGCGGTATTTTCCAATAACCGTCGAATCAGGTAAGACATCCCCGGAATCAAGTCACCATAGGGACAATATACCCGCACCCGATATCCTGCCTGAGCGATGGCGGTGGCGAGATTGTCTGCCAT
>JANMEL010000190.1:0-6014 GCA_031376885.1 Chamaesiphon sp. OTE_70b_metabat_96
GTTTACCCCCCCAACCCCCCTTGGAAAGAGGGGGGCTTTAACTCCCTCCCCTTTCTAAGGGCAGGGCGGGGTGGGGTAAATCAACCTACGCAGCAACTCAAATAACGCGAGGGGGAGGGCTGGGGTGGGGTAAAAATCCATGCAGAAGATCAAAGGTGTGTTAGGCATAGCCGTAACACACCCTACGAGTTCGACTCAATTAATGAACGCCAGCACCAGCCGCACGTTTGTAAGCTTCATCCAATACCTCAGACAGAGTAGGATGGGCGTGAACGTAGGTAGCTAGATTTTTGACAGAATTGCGTTGGGCGATCGCATTTGAGGCTTCATGAATCAAATCAGCCGCATGTAAGCCGATAATATGGGTGCCGAGCACCTCCCCAGTATCCTTGCGATAAATTACCTTCGCCATTCCATCAGATTCACCTTCGGCGATCGCTTTCGAGTTACCCTTGAAATAACTTCGCACCGCTGCGATCTCAAAACCACCAGCAACACCAGCTTCCTTCGCTTGAGCCTCAGTCAAACCAACAAAACTAATTTCGGGATGAGTAAACGCCGCAGCGGGGATACTCTGATAGTCTACCTCACGCGATCGACCGCAAATATTTTCCACTGCTGCAATCCCCTGAGCAGATGCAGCATGAGCCAACATCATTTTACCCGTCGCATCGCCGATCGCCCATAAATGCGCCACAGGCTTCTCATCGACCAAGACCTCCATTCGATTATTCACCGGAATAAAGCCTCGGCGGTCGAGGGACACCCCGACAGCATCCAAATTGAGATTTTTGGTATCGGGAATCCGACCAGTCGCCACGAGGCAAGCATCGACCTCTAGGATCTCCACAACTTCCTTAGTTTTCGCGTCAGCTAGCTCGATAACTACCGGAGAACCAGGAATTACTCGCTTGGCGAGGAGACTCGATCGAGCATCAATATCGCGAGGATCGATTAAAATCCGTTTGGCTAGTTTGGCAATATCTGCATCAAATCCTGGCATCAATTGGTCGAAAAATTCGATCATCGTCACTTCCGAACCCAACGCCGTATAGACATCGGAAAATTCCAACCCGATATAACCACTCCCAATAATCGCAATCCACTGGGGGAGTGTCTCCAATTTAATGGCATCATCGCTGGTAAATACCGTCTTGCCATCAACTTCAATCCCTGGTGGTACAAAAGGCACCGAACCAGAAGAAATGATAATATCCTTCGCCGTGACAATCTTCTCGCCTTCTGGAGTCGTCACACTCACTTTCTGAGTACCCGCCACCTTTCCCCAACCGCGAATAATATCCACATTTAGGCGAGTCAAACTATTCGTCAGATCTCCCTGTAGCTTACTGACTAAATTACTAGCATGATCGGCGATGCCTTGACGATCGAAACTCACATTCGCTACCTGAATCCCCAACGCCTTGAGATGGTGAGCATTCCGCAATTCCCGCACTCTCCCAGAAGCCGCAAGTAACGCTTTAGAAGGGATACAGCCACGGTTGACACAAGTTCCGCCCATATCGCCGCCTTCGATGATAGCAGTTTTGAGACCACAACTAACCGCATGGAGAGCAGCACCATGTCCGCCTACACCTGCGCCGATAATTACCAAATCATAGTCAAATTCCTGACTCACGCTGATATACCCTTATTTATAATGCCCAGCTTCTATTTTGACTCCGAGCGATCGCCCTGTAAAGGGTTGGGGGCGATTGATTTGATTTAAGTAGGTAGGTGCAATTATTTATAAAACTCACATCTTGCACCAATGGATAAGTACTATTACTGCGGTAACCCCAGGGCGGGAACAGTGCCCGCCCCGATCTACGCTAATTACTAATATTTTAATACTGGTGCAAGATGTGAGTAAAATAGATTATGCCTGAAATCTAGCTGGTGGACGATACCCACCCTACAAAGGCATTTTACATTTAATTATGCCCATGTACTTATTCGCAATCTTCGATTAAAATTCAGTCCACAATTTAGGTTGTTGAAAATGGATATTGTGGCTACAATTGGGGATGATTTTTAGGCTGATACAAGGGCAATCTCGATCGAGATTTTGGGAGATCGATAGAAATTTGCGATCGAGTGCGCCGACTAATAGTAAGATATGTTGAGAGTGGTCTTTTAATCTGTCACCTAAATAGGGTTGTCTGCCTAATCCTGCATATTTTAGAGATTTGGCTAGATCGATCGGGTTATTCTTGATGCGGCGATCGAGTAAACGGGGAAAGTCTGCATGTAGATCGATTCGATCGAATAGTTGTTGTCGATACCAATTAGCCACAAAGTCAGGAAAGTTGTCTATTTCTAATTGGTGGATAATCTGAGCATCACTAACTATTCTCGCTTTTCTTTCAGGTTCTGTTTTCAATCCTGGCGATGTAGATTCGAGGATAACTCGATCGAATCTGTCGGGAAACTCTAGGGCGAGATATAATGCCAATCTTCCGCCAAAAGAGTACCCAATAATTGCAGTGCGATCGATTTCCAGACGATCTAATAATTGAATAATCCCATTAGCTGTAGCAGTAAAATCATAAGATATGTCCGCTCCAACTACCTCAGTTTTACCATGTCCGGGTAAATCGATCGCGATACAGTAATATTGCGATCGCAGTAATTCGATAACCCGATTATAATCCTCACAACTACCCATCCAGCCATGCAAAAACAACAGCGGTGGTAAATTGCGATCGCCAGTTAAAGTATAATGCCACTTATATTCGATCGGTCTAATTAGATTCATCGTTAGCAGAGCATGTCCCCTGGAAAATCGAGCTAATAAGATGATCTAATAAAGATATCAACGATTGTTTTGTCTCCGCATCGATCGCTTCATCACCGTTTAATTTAGCAGACACAGCCGGAATACATAATATTGTTTCTTCAGCTATCTTTGCCATCATTACTCGAAGTGTCTGCACCAAAGCATCATTAGCTCTCATACCTCCATCGATCGATGGAGAAGCACTAATCACCGCCGTAGGCTTATCCATAAACTCACCCGAAGATACAATCCAATCAAGTCCATTCTTGAGTACCCCAGGCACACCATGAGCATATTCAGGCGTACAGAAAATTATCCCATCAGCTTCACGAATTCGATCGCGCCAATCTGCGACTGAGGAAATTAATTTATCATCATCGAGTTCGGGATTAAAATGGGGTAGATCGCCCAATCCATCATAAATTGAGAATTGAATATTCCTTAGTTCTAATTTGGAGATCGATCGTAAAATAGCCGTATTGGAAGAACTAACTCGGAGACTACCAGAAATTCCCAATATTTTCATATTTTTTTAGGTTTTCACTACTTATAATTATTAATTATTAATTATTAATGATTATCTGACCTTCGATCATCCACTTGAGAATACCTAAAATTCTTTCAACTGGAGTAATTTGGTATTCATTGGCATCGATTGTCACATTTTTACCCTCAAGCTTGAGAAATTGCCACGCCTTACCACTAGTAACACTACCATAAATAACCGGAATCGGTTTATTTTTGCTGGCATTAAATATTTGTGCTGCCATCATTTCGGCAATGCATTGACCCAAGCCCAGATCTAATTCACCGCGTTTTGCTTCTACCAACATGACGATCGGAGCTTGAATGATATAAGGAGTAGTCGATTTACTAAACAGAAAGTCACAGAATCCATTAAGACCTAATTCTCGATCGACACTAAATTCCTCGCCAGAAAATAGTTGAACTGAATTATGTACGAGCTTTCTGACTTCTAACAATACCGGACTGATTAACAATTCGGACTTAGCTTTTTCAGATCTAGCTTGTTGTGCCAATGGAAACCACTCCTGAAAAATGTTTGAAAATAACTCACTGGGCACAGCAACTGGTAAGTTCGCGCAAAACGGCGATCCGGTTAAGGTTAACTCGAATCGATCGGTAACTTCGGGCAAGGTGAAGTTGTTATAAGCCATATTTTCGACCTAAATGAGGGCTAGAACCCAATTTTAGCACAACTGAATGTATAGCAGGGATCGGGTTTATCTATTTCGATAATTAAAATCAACCCATTACGCAATCATTATAAAATCGCTGAAATATGAATATCGATCGTTGATTTTGAACTCATTAGACCTCCTGCGAAAGTAAAAGCACAATCATTTTCAATACCGTTTTCATCTAAAATTCCCCCTATTCCCTATTCCCTGACTTTCGCAGGAAGTCTATAGTCTCACATCTTGCACCAGCGGCTCGCGCCCGTCGGGTGACCCGATTCGTGACAAGTTAAGGCGCAAGTGCAGTTGTCAAGCAGGGTTGAGGGGATGGCTCAAAAAAGAATGACCCTTCCCTGCTCACTCGCTCTGGGAAGGGGTCAATAATCAATTTCTTAAATGGTTTGCGGATAGATTTGACAATTCCCAGATCTTTATTTTCAGGAGCGGCAAAATATTTAACAGGATCGGTAGCTAAACCTTTGTGATGAGCAACATAAAAATGATACAGACCACGATAAATCATCTCTAAAGAAATGCGGTCGAAAGGAAGAGATACATGCGTCGGCAACAGCATCACCGAGATCGACTAACACAGCATAAAATAGCCAAGTTCCCCAAAGTTGTAATTGAATACCATTGAGTGAACCCGTCCAGATATAACTTAATCCTAGCAAGCGTTTAACTGTATTAAATGCCTCTTCGATTCGCCACCTTCTACCATATAAATCTGCAACTACATAAGGAGGTAAAATCAATGGGTCAAGCACACTGGTTAGATAAGAATACCAAGTTTTACCCACTCTGACCTCCACCAACCTCATTATAATACAGGGCGTTGTTTTATTGCCAGCACCCATTTTAACGATTCGGTCGCGGCTACTGTAACTATTGGTGAATATGCTCTCGACTGTAAATGATGCTTTGTTGTTGAGTCGAGTAATTAAATGAACATCCCCTTCAATTAGTTGTTGCCAAAACTGATAATGACAAAATCCTCGATCTAGTAATATTAATGTTTGGGGTTTTACTAGCTTCAAGATGTCTGACTCAAACTTCATATCACTAGCTGTAGCTTTCTCCTGAAACCAAATCTCTACTGGTAGCCTAGTTACTAGATCTATGACTACGCCTATTTTTCCAGCTAATTGATTTTTTGGTACCTCTGCCAGACTGTCTAATTTCTTGAAGATTGCTTCCAATGTTGAGCCGTCACTAGCCCAAATTCGGGCAAATTTAGTTTGGGCAAATTGAATGCTTTCCGGTAGTGGTCTGTGCGTACGGCTGTGCCATTTTTGCTCAAATTCTGGGAGCAATTCTTTGAATACTCGCTCAAATATTTCGGCGGGAAATGTTAAAAATCGCTGTGATAATGCTTGCTGACTCACTTGTTTTGGTTCACACCATAAGAATCCTTCTCTGGCAAGTATTCTGCTGAGTTCTCTGACTCCCGCTACGTTTCGCCAAATTAGTGTCAGCACTGCTGCTACCATTAGTGGCAGATTCAAGATTCTGTCTCTCATTCCGAGTTGACGATAGTATTTCTCTTGTGCCAACACTGCTGGCGTGACTAGCTGTTCTAGCTGTACTCCGTAAGTTTGTGATCGACATCGCCGCACGAAAAGTGAGTCAGATTACTTTCCGTGTTACCAGGATTGCTGTAGGCTTTATGCGTACACAATCAGTAATTCGCCTTGAAACGAGGCTTTGCGGTGACCATTCCATGGAAGCCGACGAGTGATTTGCAATGCAGAAGTCTGCAAAGGAAAGGGTCTATCGTGTCAGAAGTGCCCGACAGTTTTCAGATCGAGTGGCATGGGAATACGGTCGTGGTGACACCGACGGCCAGCGTGGAATCTCTGAACTGGGACCTTGTTGAACAGGCCGCAGATCTTGTGATGGAGCCGCTTGAAAGTCAGGAAGCTCCGATGGTGATCGTGGATTTGAGCAGGGTGGGCTATTTTGGCTCGGTCTTTCTCGCGCTCCTCTTGCGCTGTCACAAGTTCGTGAAAAATAAGGGGGGTGAACTTGTGCTTTGT
>JANMEL010000195.1:0-4549 GCA_031376885.1 Chamaesiphon sp. OTE_70b_metabat_96
GTCGATCGTCAAGAAGGTCAAGCCAAACAAGCTGAAGGCGATATTCGGAACTCTGCCGAAGATCTCAAAGAAAAAGCTGCCGATCTAGCCGAAGGCGCAAAAGAGCGGGTAAAAGCTGCTGCATCAAAGGCAGCAGGCAAAATAGAAGAGCTAGTCGGCAACGCCACCGACGATCCAACCAAAGCAGCTAAAGGTGTGGCAAAACAGGCTGAAGGTAATGCCCGTAATGCCAAAGAAGACCTTCGCTAGTCGCTAATTCTAGCCAATTCCCTTACACTCAACTCCTCTTTCAATTAAATCTGGGTGGCTAAACTTGCCCAGATTTTTTATTCCTCACCCCTCATCTGGAGTTTACGATGCCACGTTTGATCGGCAAACAATCGAATTCGGCTGTGCCATTGAGTTTATTGATTCTAGCTTCGATCGCTGTAGTGACTGGATTAGAATACGTCGGCGCGATTAATGCGATTAATGGCTTTGGCAACGATAGAGTCGAAATTCGCACCTATCCAGCACGACCCTAAACATAAATTTTCAGTAGTTTGTACAACCAAAAAATTATTATTAAAGTTGAGGATAAATTAAATGCGTAAAGGTAGTGATATTATTGGTAAACCGATTGTTGCCTATGATACTGGCGAAAAAGTCGGTCGAGTTAGAGATTTGATTTTTGACCAAGAGCGCAACTATTTAGTAGCCTTGCTTGTTGAAGAAAGTGGGTTCATGAGTGATGCTAGAGTCTTACCGATGCTGGGGATCCAATCGATCGGCATGGATGCAGCAATTGTGAGCAAGGCAGATAATATTATTCCAGCAAAATCAGATGGGAAGATCGCCGTAATTCTCGATCGCAATAACATCATGAAGGGTACTCATATCATGACTGTCTCTGGTCAAGATCTGGGCAAAATGGTCGATCTCTATTTCGACGAAACCACAGGAGCGATCGAAGGTTATGAAGTTTCCGGCGGGATTTTCGCCGATGCTTATTCCGGTAGATCTTTTGTGCCTGCTGTGCAAACTCTGCGGATTGGTGAAGATTACGCCTTTGTGCCTGGGATGGTGGCGGATTTGATGGAAGAACAAGTAGGTGGGATCAAAGCTGCCATCCAAGATACCAGTGAGAAAGTACAAACCGCCGCTCACAAAGCAGGCGAACAGATTTCCGAAGTCAGTCGTCAGGCTAAAACACAAGTCGCTAATGCGATCGTCGATCCTCAAGTTCAAAAACAATTTGTATTAGGCCGAAAAACTGACGCAGAAGTCTTACGCCCAGATGGATCTATATTTTTAGCTTCAGGTCAGATCGTGACGATGGTAGACACGACAAGTGCCGAAAGCATTGGCATCTTAGATCGCCTCTATCGCGCTACTGGAGGCAATCTCACCGAAGATGCCAAGCAACGAGCCAGCGAGATCGGTCAAGGTGTCGCTGATAAAGCCAGCTCAGTAGCTCAGGATCTGACTCAAAAAGCTCATGCTACCACTGCTCGCTACACGATCGACCAAGCTTTGGGCCGCAGATCTACTACTGTAGTTCGTACTCGCGATGGTCTAATCGTGGCGGCATCAGGCCAAATTGTTACCGAGAAAACGATCGAGCGGGCACAAACATATCACCTGGAAGAGGCCCTATTACGCGCTGTGAGCCTCTCTAGCACTAATGCGGCCAAATCTAGTGCGAATGATGCTTTCGATGCCGCATCTAGCCAGATTAGCCACACTGGAGATCGGGTTCAAAGTGGCCTCGCGCAGTCGATCGGCTGGGCAAAACAAACAGGCGAAAAATTGCGCTCTCAAACTACCCACGCACTCGAAGAACAACAAATCAAAGGTGCCCTGGGTCGTCCGGTTACCCGCGTAATTTTGGACAGACAGGATCGGGTGATTTTAAATGCGGGTGAATTAATCACCCACAAATCGATCGATGCTGCCAGACGCTCTGAAGTGTTGGAGATTTTATTATCGTCGGTTTATACCAAAACTCCTGAATTTGGTGCAGCTACTTTACGCGCTCCAGAGCGAGGTCAAGCATCGCTGCCAATCAATTGATGTAGCAGGGGTCAGGGGTCAGGGGTGAGGGGTCAGCTTTTCCACCCTGACCTCTGACCCCTGCTATACTTATTCGTTAAGTTAATTATTAATTTAGCTGGCACTTAATGTTCCGCGTTTGGTTAGTAATTTGAGATCGAACTCGGTTTCAAATATGGGCTTTTTATAATTTAAACTCCAACATTCTAATGCACATTCATCATTAGTATTGCTGGGGAAAAATACTAATTCACACTGATGATTTACTAGATCGAATAATAAATTTACTGAGGAGATCGCCCCAATTCTCCGCCTGTCTAGTGCCACAGCAATTCGTAACATCGCGCTCAATTGACAGACGATCGATCTTTCTTGTTTTGAGAGATTTTGGAGATTTTGATGCTTCTTCTTGGGCGCGCTTTTGCGGTGATAACGGGCGATATTGGCGATCGCGTCAATTTCACCCTCTGTATAACCTAATAACTCCCCATATCGCACCAAATAATACGAATGCTTGTGGTGGGCATCATGGCTGACAAAATGACCGCTATTGTGCAAAATCGCCCCACTCCAAAGCAACTGTCTGACGCTGGCATCCCAACGGTGTAAATAACCATAGGATTGGTCAAATAAACTGACCGCAAGCTCGGCTACCCGTTGAGAGTGCGGGAGATCTACGCCATATTTACCAGCGATTTTGAGCACGCTTCGTTCGCGAATCGACCCCTGGAATTTCAATCGATCTTCGATAAATCCATGAGCGAGCATCCAATCAACCACCACCCCCTCACGCAGACTACGTTCGCAAACTGAGAGGGAAGACATGCCCAACATCGCCATTGCTTCTTGAAGTACTACAGCTCCCGCAATGATAATTTCCGATCGCCGTTCCGACATGCCTGGAATCGTACTACGTTCGGCGATCGTCATTCGCCGCAATCGATTAATCAGGTTGCGTAACTCGTGAAGATGAATCTGACAACCATGAATCCGGTTGGGGGCATTCCCCTGTTTATCGAGATTGAGCATCGCGGCGATCGTTTCAATTGTCCCCGCAGTGCCGACCATTTTGGGGATTTCTCCTGGTTGGAGATTTGCCAAGATTTCTTCGATCGGCCGCTCCAATTGTCGGCGAATGAAAGCTTGTAAATAGGTGTACTCCAAATCGCTAACGGGATTATTGGTGATAAATTCAGCCGTGAGGCGGACTGCACCAATTTTAGTACTACTGAGGGTGCGCGGTTCGCGACCATCGCCGAGAATTAATTCGGTGGAGCCACCGCCGATATCCAGAATCAAATGGGGTTGATTATTAAACTCGACTCCAGATAGTACGCCTAGATAAATGCGTCGAGCTTCCTCTTGCCCAGAAATCAGATCGATCGCTAATCCCAATTCTGTGGCGATCGATCGCACGAATTCATTGCCATTGGGGGCTTCTCGTACCGCACTGGTGGCGACGGCGATGATATGATGTGTATTCAGACTCTTGGCGATCGCTTGGCACCGTTTGAGGGCATTGAGGGCACGTAGCATCGCGGCTGGGGTCAAGTTTCCTGTCTGGGGGTCGCGATCGCCCAAGCGGACTGTTTCTTTCTCACGGGCGATAATGCTAAAGGCTGGTAAGTCTGCCTTAATCCGCACTACGACCATATGTACCGAGTTGGTACCGATATCGATCGCCGCAATAATCGGATCCAATGGTACTCGATTATCGATCGTAGTTGAATTTTCTGCTACCGCATTTACCATACAAGTTTCCGGCTAAATTTGAGGATCGATGACTTTTGGTACACCCGCAACCGGATTACCCAAGTTGGACTAATTTAACTCGATCTGTCACCATAGACAAGGTATATTTTGCCGCATTTTATTAATATCGATCGTTTCCATAATTCTAAAATACCTTAGCGATCGTCAAATAGCTAGTTAGAGCACTAGCACGATCGGTCACTGTCATCTACTGAATCCGTGCTAAAGTACGATTAAGTTGTGCGATATCACTCCAAGTATAAAGGTGCCAGATGGATAGGTTAGATAGTTACCGCCAAGTTATCCGTAATGTGCTGACACCTTATGCCGATCTTACCTACGTCAACGTCAATGTCAAAAACCGCCAAATATTCGATCCAGAAACAGATCGATACCTGATTCTATCAGAAGGTTGGGGAGAAAAAAATCATCTTCACAGTTGTTTAATTCACATCGAAATCATCAACGATAAAGTCTGGATTCAGTTGGACAACACTGAAGATGGCATCGCTGATGAACTAATCGAATCGGGAATTTCTAAACAAGACATTGTTCTCGGTTTTCACGAACCAGAAATTCGACCTTACACTGGATTTGCAGTAGCTTAAATTAATCTATTACACCATTTGAAATCTCGATCGTAAGGTACAAATTTTTTGTTGAGTAGGTTGGGTTGCGCTCAAGCAAAACCCAACCTATTCACTTGCACCAGCATAAAAATATTAGTAATTAGCGTAGATCCAGGGCGGGCACTGTTCCCGCGCCC
>JANMEL010000212.1:0-10034 GCA_031376885.1 Chamaesiphon sp. OTE_70b_metabat_96
GGGGATAGGGGGTAGGGGGTAGGGGGTAGGGGATAGGGGGTAGGGGATAGGGGATAGGGGGGAGGATCTGTAGGGGCGGGTTTATGCTCCAGACTAATTATCAACTTTGAGACTCATTCAAACAAAGCCCTCCTCACCAGCGATGTAGGGAGTGAGGGGGGTTAGGGGTTAGAAATAGGGGTTAGGGATACCCTTATTAAGGTGACCATCCGCACAATTCGATGCTTTGAGCCGATCGATAATATCCCCATCCCACAAACCAACAAAGCGATCTGAGTCACCAAACCCACCGTCTCAAACAACCTATGCTTTGAGGGGGGGCTTGGGGGGGGGACACTCCCCCACCCAATGGGGGGTCTGGGGGTCAGAACCCCCAGATCCGGGTTCTCTTACCACCAGAAATACCAACCGATCCTCAATTGAGCATCTATACAAAACATCACCTTAACATGAGTAGAGGCTTGCACTAAGCGTAGCCTGCCGTAGGCACAGTACGAGAGATCTAATCTCTCGATCGGTTAGGAACTAATCCCGTATACTCTAGTCAATCGATCGACAGACGCGGTAAAGTTGAAATATCTGAAGACGCTCAAATTAGCAACGATCGGTCAGTAAAATTGGAATATCTGAGGAGTTAAAGGTACTAATGATCGGTCAGTTATTAGCGGGACACTATCGCATCATCCAAGTCTTAGGTGCAGGCGGATTTGGACAGACATATATCACCGAAGATTTGCACCTACCAGGCAATCCCAAGTGTGTACTCAAACATCTCAAACCAGCTAGCTCCGATCCAGCCCTACTAAGTATGGCACGCCAACTGTTTGAAAAAGAAGCCGTCGTACTGCAACAATTGGGCACCCACGATCGGATTCCCCGTCTATTTGCCTACTTTGAAGAAGACCAAGAATTTTATCTAGTCCAAGAATACGCCATCGGACACACCCTCACCCAAGAACTCAAAGATGGTGCAAAATGGAGCGAAACCGCCGTCATCGAACTCCTCGCCGAAGTACTAGACATCCTCATCTTCATCCACAGCAAAGGCGTAATTCATCGAGATATCAAACCCGATAATATCATCCGCCGCGATAGCGATGGACACTTAGTCCTAATTGACTTTGGGGCGATCAAACAAGTCCGAAATCAACAAGCCTTGAATGGACAACAGACAATGACCGTCGCCATCGGTACACCTGGCTATATGCCCATCGAACAAGCTTCGGGCACACCTCGCGCCAGCAGCGATATCTACGCCCTCGGCACGATCGCCATTCAAGCCTTGACAGGCGTAAACCCCTACAACCTAGAAGAAGACGAGCGCACCGGAGAGCATAACTGGGAACATCTCACCACCGCCCATCCCCAGCTTATCGCCGTCGTACAGCGCATGACTCGCTATCACTTCAAAGACCGTTATCAAACCGCCGCAGATGCGTTACAGGCGATTCTAGCCGTCAAAGCGGGCAGATCCAACGAAGCGGCGACCTACATCCAACAAACTCAACCAGTTTTCCAACCCCAACCAATTCCCCAACCGCCAGCACCCAAAGTTGAAACCCAAAAAACCATGGTTGTATCTCCCAGAGCAGCCTACACCCCACCAACTCCAGTCGCGCCCCCTCGCAATCATCCTGCCCCAGCTCCCGCATATACTCCCCGTGCTCCAGATCGATCGCCATCATCAGGAAACAATATATTATTGCCATTCTTTGCCGGACTAGCAACGATTTCCGCAGGCGTAGGGAGTTTTGTCTGGTTTAGCAATACAATCTTAAATCAACGGAGTTTCACCGCAGATCTCAAGTCCGATCTCTGTCGGCTCCTAATTACCACAACCTCCCCAACCGTGCGAGTGCGATCGGCAGCACTACCAACAGCCAAAGTTATTACCAGATTACCCCGTGGCACCAGAGTTGTTTACACATCAGAAGACGGCAATTTTGTCAATATCCAATTTGCTGAAAATGGCACAGGCTGGGTCGATCGACAACAGGTTGTAGCTTGTCCAAAACCAATTGCTACACCCACCCCGACTCTCACCCCATCAATGAGTCCCATTCCAATCCCCGTACCGACTCCACTCAACCCAACGCCGATCGAAACACCGACACCCACACCATCCCCACTACCAACACCATTACCCAGGGATGATTTTCCCGTACCACCCTCACCAGTACCATTCCCGACACCCGCACCGACACCAAGTTATAAACCTACTCCCACCCCAGAGCCAACCCCATCCCCAATTACCACACCACCTCAAAATCGCGATCGGCCAAACCCGTTTCCCAAGGCAGATCCTAAAGACGGACAAAATCCACCCACATTTACACCCAACCCTGGAAAAGAAGATCTCAAAGGTGATAAAAGTCTAACTAAACCCAATAAATCCAACTCCGAGGAGGAAAAATTACCTTTATACTAAATACACTTTAGCTGACGTGTGCCATAATCCGCAGTTGGCGCAAAGAACGAATACAAGCGGGGCAGTCACAACCAAATAAAACAGCCGCAGCATCGCTTTCTTCCTCATTGAAGTTAACGAAAGCATCAGGGTTAGTGGCTTGTTCTCGTGCTTTAGCGATTAGTGTCGCGTTAGTCTTGGTGCTAGCCAATTGAGATGACTTGACACAGATGAGTCGGTTATGTGTATCCACACAGAACTTGTTAGCTGTAGGCTGTTCTACTCCCGCAGCTAGAGCAGGTGTGACGATCGCCAATACCGTACTGACGATCGTCGGTGCGGTTAGGAATAACAGTAAAAATCTTTTCATAATCGTTGATTGTTAATTTATGTTGAAGATTGAACCCGTCTGAATGAGCAGATTAACCGATCGACCCTAGTTTCGTCAACCGCTATTGTCCATTTTCAGATGTGTAAAATAGTACGATCGGTAACTGCCGATCGACGATCTTGACAGGTTCAACTGCTCACCACTGACTCTAGATCTCTCAATTATTGTTCCCTAGATTTCGATCGACATCACATGGCTCCGTAAATATACTATCGTTTATTCTGGGTTCTCGGTTTCAGATACTCCCTTTCCGCTCAAAGACTATCGATTAGCCTTGTCTTTATGCCCTCTGCGCTCTCTGCGCCTCTGCGGTTCACAAAAAGAGATCGGGCAGTAATAGGGTGGAAGTATTATCTATATTCTTGTGGCGGGAAGGGAGTAGTAGTGCTATGATTCTGTCAACGATCCAGACTGGACATGTAAAATTTGTGAAGAATCCAACCATTTCGCATCAAAAGCACCGAGATGAGTGGTAGTAATTAATGTTTGGAATCGATCTTCGATCGCACTCAATAATCGATCTTGACGAGTGAGATCTAGTTCGGCGAGTACATCATCAAGCAATAATAAAGGTGGTTCGCCGACAATTTGCTCGATCAGTTCTAGTTCTGCCAATTTTAGAG
The DNA here is from genome assembly GCA_031376885.1 of Chamaesiphon sp. OTE_70b_metabat_96. Lineage (GTDB taxonomy): Bacteria > Cyanobacteriota > Cyanobacteriia > Cyanobacteriales > Chamaesiphonaceae > Chamaesiphon. Next base: position 3,422 of record JANMEL010000212.1, read on the forward strand.
CCAAAACTAGGGTGCGCTGTTGCCCTTGTGAGCCGTAAGATTTGGCGGGGGTAAGATTAATGGTTAAATCGATTTCGTCGCGGTGGGGGCCAACTACGGTTGTACCCAAGCCTTGTTCGGCACTGCGGCGGAGATGGAGTCGATCGAGAAATGATTGATAGATCGATTCTGGGGTATTTTCTTTAATGGTGATATTTGGGTTATAGACGATCGACAATTGCTCGGTCGCTTTGCTGATTTTAGTATGCCATAATGTGGCGATCGGTGCTAATCGTTCGATGATTCTTGCTCGTCGGCGAATTACTTTGGTTCCAGTTAGGATTAGTTGTTGATTCCATAGGTCTAATTCGGTAGGATCTAATGGACGATGTTCTGCTTGTTTTAGTAAGCTGTTTCGTTGTTTGAGTACTCGCTGATATTCATGCAATATGTGGGCGTAAACTGGCTCGATCTGGAATAGTAATGAGTCGATCCATTGTCTGCGGGTTTCTGGATTCCCTCGCACCAAATCTAGATCGAGACAGGAGAATTCGACGGCGTTTAAGATACCGAGGAAGTCTAGTTGACGTTTGAGGTTTTCTTGGTTGAGATTGGCAATTCGTCTACCTTTGTCTTTGAGGGTGAGGGCTAGATCGATCGTTCCATATTTGCGGGTTAAGTTGGCAGATATTTTGCTTTCTGTTTCGCCTTCGAGGATTAAATCTCGATCTTTTGTGACTCGATGACTCTTGAGTGTGGATAGTAGTTCTACTGCTTCTAATAGGTTTGATTTTCCTTGGGCATTATCACCGAGGAGGATGGTTTTTGGGGCGGTAAAGATTATTTCTTGTTCTCGATAGTTACGGAAGTTTCTGAGGTGAAGACGGTTTAGATACACGGCGATTGAGTGGGTGTTTTTTTAACGCGGAGGGCGCGGAGGGGGTATTTTTATGTGCGGTGATTTTTTGTTGTTTCCGCGATATTATCGCCAAGGGCGAGGCTATGCCAACGGCTACGCTCAATAACCGGGCGCGGAGGGGGAGAATTTCTTTTTCAAGGCGGTGAAGAGGGGGGATGGGTTGGCGGCTTGTAGGCGATCTTTTTGAGTTATGTCGAATTGATTCCAGAGGAATGGGGCTTGGGTTTCTGCTGCTAGCCAGAGGAGTTTTTTTGCACGGGTGATGGCGACATATAGTAGGCGCAATTCTTCGGCTTGTTTGAGGTAGTTTGCTAGTTTCCAAGTATCGGCAATTGTGGTGACTGTTTTTTTGTGGAGATGGGCGCGAATTTTGGCGCGGGCGATTTCGGATAGGGTGAATTTACCCAAGAATGTTGCACCTTTGGGGATCCAAAGTGGGTTGTGAAGTCGATCGCTTAGAAAGGGAATGAAGACGTAATCCCAGTCTAATCCTTTGGCTTTGTGCATGGTGATAATTGTGACTTGACTTGTGGCGGTGTAGCGGGATTCAACTCCGTCATTGATATCTTCAAAGCCCTCATTACTGACGATCGATTGGAGTAGTTCGATGGTTGCATAGATCGAGCTATGCCCGTGGGTTTCGATGGCAATTCGATCGGCTAATTTGTCAGCGGTGGCTAATTCTGATGAGGTATAATTTAATCGATTGCTGAGATAACTAATTAGTTGATAATGGGGGATGGTTAATCTCGATCGCAGCAGTTCGCTACAAAGTTCTCTCGCCCGAATCGCGATCGAGGATTGAGGTGTATCTAAAATTGTGGGGTACAGAAATTGTTCGGGAATTGTCGCCAGAGCATCGAGATCTTGTGCGTCGATTAATGTCCGTGCTAATAAGACTTTGAGTGCCGCTTTGAGATATTCTGGAGAGTGTGGATGGGTCATGAACTGAAATAATGTCAGTATTTCGCCTGGAATTTTGGAACTTCGATCGCCTTCACCTGCTCGGTAGATTTTGATGTCAGGATAGAGCCGTTGCCAATCAGCCAACATCTCAAAGATGAACTTTGCCTGTCGATTTTCTCGAACCAAAATTGCCGCATTCGCCGTTGGATTGGCAGTAAATAAAACTACCAACCGTTGGGAAATCTCCTCGATCGATGTATATATATCTCTAGGCGTATGAAACTCTACTCCACCACCTTCCGGCGCAGGATTTGGTTGAGCATCACCGAAGGATACAGGGCGAATTGTTTGGAGCCAAAACACTGATTCAGTCGTTTCCCGATCCAAATCTTCAGGCGGGCGCAACCAACCATTACCCCACTCGATCGCATAATTTGCCGCATCAATAATCGCTCGATTACTTCGCCCAGCCTGCTCCATTTGTTCCAACCTGTCGATTTCCCGACACTCGTGGCAAAACTCTCGAAAATACTTAGGATCCGCAGTCGTAAACGTCGAATTAATCGCCTGATTTGGATCCCCAACTCGAATTAAATTAGGCGGCAAATCATCCGCCCGATCTGGAATCCCCGCCAATTGACGTAACAACTCCTCCTGAAGCGGGCTAGAATCCTGCGCCTCATCCTCAAACACCGCAAACACCCGCTCTTGCCACAATCTTCTCGCTACGGGGTCTTCCATCACCCGCAATGCCCCAGAAATCATGTCATCATAATCCAAGTACCTACCCTCACTCATCACCCCCTGATAAGCCTCATAAAGCCCAGCCCCAATCCTCAAAATATCATACCGATCCTCTCGATCGCCTGCCGCCAAATTTGCCAAATCATCAGGTGACAAACCAGAGCTTTTCGCCTCGCGAATCGTCGCCAAAGCCAGACTAGGTAAAACTTCCGTTCTTAATACCGACTGCCGACGCAACCGCTCCGTCTCCTCCCCATCGAAACTTGCCCCCACCAATAACCGCTGATAAAGATCGGGATGATGACTCAACCAGCGATCGACCGTACCCTGAATTAACTTATGATTGGGATTGAGCGCGACCAAAGTGCGATCGACTAAATCCAACTTCGACAACTCAGGATGCTTGCTAGCAATACTCAAAGCCAAACTGTGAATCGTACTCACGCTGTAACCGATCGGTGGTAAACCCAACTCACCCAAACACTTTTTAATCTTATCCTGAATATTTGCCGCAGCCGATCGAGTTAGAGTAACAATTACCAACTGACGACGTTGATGCAACCTTTCGCGAGCGATCGTAATTGCCGCCCCCACCGCCATACTGTGAGATTTCCCCGCACCTGGCACCGCCGACACCGCCAAAGTACCCCCACACCAATCTGCCAACCTCAGTTGTGCTGGGCGCAATCCCGCCCGCCACTTAGCAATGATTTCTACCTGTTGGCTACTCAAAGTATCTGAGCGAATTTCGATCGAACTAGACGACATTGAGGGCTTCTCTCGCTTGAGTTGGTTGCAGGATCGATAGGCATCAAAATCCCATTACTACAATTATCAGCTTTTTAGCCAAAAAAATATTTTGCACGGGGAACACAAAACTTAACTCCAAAGTCTGGAAAGTATGATATGGTAATGACAAATTTCGTGAGGTTTAGGGTTCGTGTCTAACAACGTATTTCAAAAATCGATCGCCGCTAGCTTAGGTTTAGCGATCGCTGGAACTGGTCTTTTCTTTGGTGTTTCTGGTCAAGCACAACAAAATTCAGGGACCCCAACAGTTACACCTGGAATTCCATCTGTGACTGTTCCACCTGTAACTGTTCCATCTGTAACTGTTCCATCTGTAACAATGCCAGGTACCCCTGGTACAACGACTACCACCACCACTACCACCACCAAAGAAGCTCAAGCAACTCCAGCAACTCCCGCTGGTACGACCACTTCCCCAGCTCCAGCAGTAGCAAAGACACGTACCATTGTTGATATTGCCTCCAAGGATAGAAGATTCAAGACACTAGTAACCGCACTCAAAGCGGCTGACTTGGTTGACACTCTAGCTTCCGCTGGTCCTTTCACAGTATTTGCACCTACGGATGCTGCCTTTGCAAAAATCCCCAAGAAAACTCTAGCAAATCTGCTCAAGCCTGAAAACAAAGAGAAACTCAAAGCAATCCTCACCTACCATGTGGTTTCAGGTGCAGTTACTTCTGACATGCTCAAGGCTGGTCAAGTGCCTACAGTTCTTCCAGATGCTGCCATCACTGTCAAAATCAAAAACGGAGCAGTATCACTTAATAATGGGCCTAAGCTCAAGAAACTTAATCTTGACATCAAAGCCGATAATGGTGTCTTCCACATTATCGATAGCGTACTCATGCCTCCTGCTCCGACAAAATAACTGCTTGCAGATAAGTTAAGCAGCTTTGACTGATTGCGGTGGGGTGTTACCCCACCTTTTTTGGTGTCGATCGCAGTTGAAGCGATCGACATCAAAGACAGATTGTTAACAGATTTGGATTGGTATTGGCGATTGACTAGATTAATTTTGATGTAAAGTTTCTTTAACGGCTAGCGTTTTATCTCGACAGATTCCTTATATTGATAAACATCAGGTTGAATCGATCCCCGATACGGAATCGACCAAAACAGACCCTTTAGCTTGGTGTAGGATGAGAGATGAGCGCATCGACGCTTCCACAAAAATCTAGCTCTGGGTAAAAAATTCATCCAACAAGTGCGGCACACCTATGTTCCTCACTCTAAAATTCTGAAGCGGGAAACACTTAGAGTACCTCAACTAAAGAGCTTCAAGGGATCCCTCGATCGAATTCTTGAGCAGTCCACATCAACCCATTTGCGGCGGATGTTCGGATTCCGTAACCCAATTATCCATCTAGACAACAGGAGCCAATAAAATGCAGCTAACTAAAGATCGCACTATCTCAAAAAGCCGTTATGTCGCTACAACCAAGAGCTTCTTAATTTGGTGCTTTGCCCTAACAGTAACTTTGTTAGTAGTTGGCTTCCCATTAGTTGTCTTGATGGCTACGGTTGGCGCGTTACTCTCGGTTACTTTACACCCCATTCTACCAGTGAGCGCGGTACTACTCGTCGCAGGTGGTCTAATCTTGCTCAATATTTTGGCAGTGGTAGTCGGCGCAGCGGTACTGACACTCAAAGGAATCCATCCCCAAGATGTTCGGTGGTTGAGCTGGTTGCATGGAGACGATCGACTCGTCAATCATACCACCTATGCCGCATGTCCCCTCACCTGTGAGATCGATTCCTAGATTTGATTCTTTTGCACTGAGCAATTTATCGATACATATCCCCGACTTCCTCAAGAAGTCGGGGATATTGCATCTTAGATCGGCATCAGCTTCTCAAAACCGATCCCTGCCCCCTCACCCCTCCAAAATAACTCGATTTTATCGATCGGTCAGTGATAATGTGTTGGTGGCAAATATTCACTACCGATTAACTTATGATTCGTGTGTGCATCACCCTCGGAACCCGCCCGGAAGCAATCAAATTGGCTCCGGTGATTCGGGCGTTTCAAGCATCGAGTAAATTTACCACCCAGGTGATCTTGACTGGGCAACATCGAGAGATGGTAGCACAGGTGATGGACATTTTTGGCTTGAAAGCCGATCGAGACTTGGATATCATGCAGCCCAAGCAAACACTCACAGATATTACCCAACGCAGTTTGCAGGGATTAGAGAAATTATTTCAAGAGTTGCAACCTCAACTAGCGATCGTCCAAGGAGATACTACCACAGCTTTTGCCGCTGCCCTAGCTGCATTTTATCAGCAAATCCCGATCGGGCACGTCGAAGCCGGATTACGCACAGACAACCTATTCGATCCTTATCCCGAAGAAGCCAACCGTAGACTCATCTCCCAAATCGCTCAACTACATTTCGCGCCCACCTATTTAGCCGTCGAAAACCTCCAAAAATCCGGCGTAACAGGCACAATCCACGAAACGGGAAACACAGTCATCGATGCTCTCCTAGACGTAGCAAAATCCCAACCCGACTGCAATATCGCTGGCTTAGACTGGACAAAATATCGTACCATTCTCGCCACAGTTCATCGGCGCGAAAATTGGGGCGAACCTTTGCAACGCATCGCTGCCGCCATACTCGAAATCTTGACAGAGTTTCCCGATACCGCACTACTATTACCTCTCCACCGCAATCCGACAGTGCGGGAACCACTGATCGCGGCTCTGGGAAACCATCCCCGCATCTTCCTCACCGAACCCCTCGACTACACCCAAACGATCGGTGCCATCCAGCGTAGCTATATGCTGTTGAGCGATTCAGGTGGATTGCAAGAAGAAGCTCCTAGTTTGGGCAAACCTGTATTAGTATTGCGCGATACTACCGAACGCCCAGAAGCCATCACCGGAGGTACTGCCAAATTGGTAGGTACAGATCCTGCCACCATTACCGCCGCTGCTAGGGAGCTACTGAGTCATTCTCAAGCTTATCAAGCGATGGCGAATGCGATTAATCCTTTTGGCGATGGAACTGCCTCAGATCGGATTCTCGCCGCCGTAGAGAAATTCTTTGGGGTGTAGACTAAGAGCATCAGCAAGTGAGTCTACTACAAACATATCCCCGACTTCAAAGGAGAAGTCGGGGATATTGCATCTGTGAACCTACCCCCTACCCCCTATCCCCTACCCCCTACCCCCTATCCCCTACCCCCTACCCCCTACCCCCTATCCCCTATCCCCTATCCCCTATCCCCTATCCCCTACCCCCATGAGTGGCA
>JANMEL010000215.1:0-4952 GCA_031376885.1 Chamaesiphon sp. OTE_70b_metabat_96
TTTAGTCAAAATTTGTCCTGCAATAAATTAAATTAATACGATCTCTTATTTGATTTTAGTTTCAGTTGATATTGTAGTGATTGCAACTAGTTTGTAGATACTATTAAATTAGCCATTCTAGTTTTTATCGATCGAAGCATACCCCATTTTGGTGCGTTCACCCTGAGCAACGGCGAACCCCGTGAAAAATTACGACTAACAAGAAAAATAGATTTCGCAAACAAACTAAATAGACTGGCAATGATGGAGGCGATTGTTTAGGATGTCGATCGTTGCTATACTCTCTCTCATTGAGAATCGCTACAGCTAATCTCGATCCTAATTTTTCGAGATAATTAATATTGCAGGGGAATTCAGCTAGATTGGTTAACCAATCTGTTGGGATGCCTAGTTTACCAACTCTACTACCAACAATTCCCCCGACGATCGCCGCAGTGGTATCGGTATCACCACCACATTTTATTACTGCTAATATTGCGTCGTGATAATTCTCAGGGTGGGATAACCAGGCATGTATAGCGATCGGTACTGTTTGATAAACATAACCACTAATACCTCGCTTCCAGCCCATATTAATGGCAAATTCTGGCGTTGTTTGATTAGCCTTGAGACTAGCGATCGCTAGATCGATTAAGGCTAGAAATTCTGTTGCTGTTGGTGGGAGTAGTTTGGATAGAAGATCGAAATATTCATGACAATCGATCGAGATATCTGTAATCGATAAATACGCTGCTAAAGCTACCGCAATTGCGCCAAATTCGGCTTTAGGATCGCTATGAGTAATGCGAGTCGAACACTGAACCATTTCTACCATTAATTGTGGTCGATCGCCATAACAAACACCAATAAGCGCACTTCGCATCGCCGCGCCATTACCCGCAGAATAGACTCCACTATGATGGGGCGAAAATCCCAACCACAATTTACAGATCGATCTCAATGTGGCAAATCCAACTCCAGCAGGCAATCGTACCAGCCACCACCGCAATCTTTCAGCCAGATTGCGAGTAAAAATATCGGGATTTCCCGCAGCAACAATTAACGATTGGGCTACCATACAGGTATGTTCGGTATCATCAGAAACCATCCCTTTACCAAATACTAAATGATGTCGATTCTCCAAAGGAGAGGCTCTCGCCAACGGGATGGGAAAATAATCGCCGCTGACGTTGAGGTGACAATCCCTCATATGGCAAACCCAAGGCATCACCAACAGCGGTACCTAGTAAACAACCGATTATCGCTGCCCTCGCTTGAGGTGTCATATAATTAAGAATATTGGGGCTAATTCAACTTAGATTACCCACTTTAGACTCGATCGATATCTATCTTCGATCGCCAATTACTCGATCGAAGATAGATATCGATCTCTCGGCTCGATCGGATCTTTATAGCTCGATTATTTATTGGTAAATTACAATCGAGCTTTTAACTATCTTGTAACCTAAATCGTAAGATTTGTAACTGCTCGATCTTTAATTCAGTAAGTTCGGCAATTGTTTCTAGAGGCATATTTTTACGCAGCATTCTCAGAGCAATTTCTTCTCGATCTTCCTGCTTGCCCTCCTGCTTGCCCTCCTGCTTGCCTTCTTGCTTGGCAGCTTGAATTTGTTCCAAATATAAAGGTGATAACTGCATAATTAAATCCCGATCCTCCGGTTGGATAATAGTTCTCGCTTCCAAAGTTACCTTCAAATTACCCAATAACTCCAGGGTATTCTGACGGTAAGGGTGCCCATTAGGTAGTTGTGATACCTCTTCAATCGCTTGCCTTTGCACCCCTTCTTTACCTAATATTCTAAACCATAGAGTCTCTGGTGTCCTCGGCAAACGATGAATGACGATAATTCCTGTTTTCTGTGCTGATGGTAGCAAATATACACCCTCACCCCTGTCAGCATCTAACGTAGCCCCTAGACTAATTAAAATGTTGTCTGATAAGGTTGGTGTCAGAATCCATAGTGCAGGTAAAACATCATCTTTAGGTTCTGGCTGTTTATCCCGTTTTGCCGCGCGATAGATATCGGCATGTAAATCGTAGAGTTTAGACATACACGCCCTAATTTGGGGTACAGAGACAGAATTCCGAAATGGCTCCATGACTGCTGGAGCAGTAGCGCATTTACCGAGCAAACCTAAATCGGTACGAGCGAGATTGTTATCTGATGGAATAAAATAGACATCAACTTCCCTAACTTCAGCAGCAATTTTATAAGCTGGATCGACTTTACCAAAGGGTGAAAGTAAGGCTTCTAAAAAACCCTTAGCAAACTCATCATAGGGAAATTTCGTCATCTAGAGCAATCCTCAAATATGGTGACAGTATTGTATAGCTTTGGGCAGACTTTCACAAAATTATGGCAAGCAACGGCGAACAACTGCGATCGTTGCGCTCTCGTCAACGATCGAGATCCTTTCGATCGCTACGGCTCAATCCCTGGTATGCTAGAACATAGGCAATAGTTATTTTTACACCAGACGATTATGTCAGATCTCGATCGCGGCATCATGAAATTCAAAGGGGCTGATAGTCCAATCTCGATCGTCATTTCTACTACGATCGTCCTCGGTGGCATTGCATTCTTGATTATTTGGGCGATGCAAAACGCCTATGTTGTCTAGCCTGTCTTGAAAAGATGCTCTACTTGCGGCGTTTTTATTCGGGGGTTCCCCCCGAATAAAAAAACGACAAGACGGGGAAACCCCAAGACTGCACTTTTCCCCATCCACAGGCTAAACTAGTACAAATGTTTTAAAATGGGAGGTACTGACATTCGTGTCGGCTACCTTCCATTGGCTGTTTAATGATAATTCACACCTTACCAATTGATGTCATTCACCTGATCGCGGCGGGGGAAGTCATTGACTCGATCGCTGCGGTAGTAAGGGAACTGTGCGAGAATGCGATCGACGCTGGAGCGACGCGGATTACGGTTTCGTTATTTCTCGATCGATGGCGGATTCGGGTAGCGGATAATGGAGTGGGAATCGAGCTAGGAGATCTGCAACAGGCGGCTACGGCACATAGTACTAGTAAGATCGGATTTCGCGAGGATTTGTTTCACATTACCACTCTGGGATTTCGCGGGGAAGCTCTCCACAGTTTGGCGCAACTAGCGGAGCTGGAGATATATAGTCGTCCTCGACATAGTAGCTCGGCTTGGCATCTAGTATACGATCGTTTGGGTCAAGTTGTCAGCACCCAGGCAGTGGCAATCTCACCTGGTACAGCGATCGATGTCGTGAATTTGTTTGGCGAATGGGAAGCTAGACGGGAAGGTTTACCGGAAGTAAATCATCAATTGCGTCAAGTGCAGATGGTAATTTATCATCTCGCACTCTGTCATCCGCAAATTAGTTGGCAGATTGAGAAAAACGATCGACCTTGGTTTCAGATCGTCGCGGGTAAAACTGCCCAGCAAATTATCCCCCAATTATTACCAAAAGTTCGGGTCAACGATCTGCAATATGTAAATCTGTCGATCGCCAATTTAGATTTACCATCACCCTGCACCGATGAGAATAACCAAGATTTGGCCGCCCACATCCAACTAACCTTGGGATTGCCCGATCGCTGTCACCGACATCGGTTAGACTGGGTAAAAGTTGCTGTGAATGGGAGAATCGTCCGATCGCCAGAATTGGAACAAACCCTAATTTCAGCACTCGCTAGAACATTACCCCGCGATCGATATCCGATTTGTTTTCTTCAGCTTCAAATTCCGCCCAAATACATCGATTGGAACCGTCATCCAGCCAAAATTGAGATTTATCTTCAGCAGATTGAGTACTGGCAAACACAGACGCTCAAAGTAGTGGATCTAGCCTTGAATCTAGACCCATTGGCAGATAATGGTAACACTAGTCGGATCGACAAATTGCTGACAGTAGCCGAACAACAGGGAGCTTATCATCTTGGAGATCGATCGATTTCCGCAACTAATGATGGTGACGGCTTGGGATTGCTCGAACTCCGTGCTGTCGGACAAGTACTCAATACCTATATCGTCGCCGAACACACTGATGGACTGTGGTTAGTCGAACAACATATCGCTCACGAGCGGGTGCTATATGAGCAAATAACCACTGCTTGGCAACTTTTACCTATAGAACCGCCCTTAATCCTTTCTCACCTGTCAGAACGGCAAATAGAGCAACTTCAGCAAATAGAAATATCGATCGATCCATTTGGCGAAAATTTATGGGCGATTCGGAGTGTCCCCGCACCATTATTGCTGCGGGAAGATGTGGCAGCGGCGATCGTCGAACTTAGCTTGGGAGGAGACTTACAAGCGGCTCAGGTAGCTGTCGCCTGTCGCTGTGCGATCCGCAATGGTACCACCTTGAGTTTACCAGAAATGCAAAGTCTGCTCGATCGCTGGCAACGCACCCGTAATCCTCGCACCTGCCCCCACGGAAGACCAATTTATCTCTCCTTCAAAGAAAGCAGTCTCGCCAAATCCTTCCGTCGCCATTGGGTAATCGGTAAAAGTCATGGGATAGGGGATAGGGGATAGGGGATAGGGGATAGGGGGTAGGGGATAGGGGGTAGGGCAATACGGTTCGGTTAACCAGCGACTGAAGTCGCGGCTAGTGATGCAAAGTCCGCCTACGCGGACTAATATTACGATCGATAATTTATTAACCGAACCGTATCGGGGGGTAGGGGGTAGGTGCATTTCATCCCACATTCCGCACTTCAAAATAGTCAGCGGTTAAAACCGCCGTTAATGCTGTAAAATCCGCCTACGCGGGTTACAGATCTCACTCCGCGTAGGCGGACTTCTTCCCTATTCCCTATTCCCTACCCCCTATTCCCTATTCCCTATTCCCTATTCCCTATTCCCTATTCCCTATTCCCTATTCCCTATTCCCTATTCCCTATTCCCTATTCCCTATTCCCTATTCCCTAGTCCCTATTCCCTATTCCCTATTCCCTATCCCCTATCCCC
>JANMEL010000226.1:0-15448 GCA_031376885.1 Chamaesiphon sp. OTE_70b_metabat_96
ATCGATCGCAAGGCACAGTACCAGAGGGCATTAATTTCGATCGGTTTACCAATGCGCGGTGTGACTACCCAATCATCAACTTTGGCATCCATCCAAGTCAATTGCACGCCCGCTTCTCCGGCATATAGCAACCCATCGCTAGCATCGAGGTGAATATTATAACGAGTGCCGCGACAGTGCCAATCGATAATCTCTGCCAGCACGGGGAAGAGTTCTTCTAATAAATCATCATCAGCGGTGGCATCGTAATAACTCCGAATCGCTTCAAAATACCAGAGCGTCGCATCGACAGTATTGTATTCCGGCACATCACCCGCATCGGGAAAGCGATTGGGCAGCATTCCTTTATCGACATATTTGGCAAAGGTGAGCAGAATCGATCGCGCAATTTCTGGTCTTCCCGTTGCGATCGTCAATCCTGGTAGACTAATCATCGTATCGCGTCCCCAGTCCCCAAACCAGTGGTAGCCAGCGATGATGGTTTTTCCATTAGGTATATTTGGAACCGTTGGCAAAGCCTCTCCTGTGGAGAATCGATCTACGATAAATTGGTCGGCGGCTAATACCAATTGTTCGATCAAAGCTGGACTATCTTGTTTATACCATTGTGGATTGCGGATTGCGGATTGGGAAAACCTTGCTGTATATGGAGTCGATCGAGTTTCCATATATTGAGGAGTTTATGCTGGCGATCGCGTTCTAATTTTAGTGCTTCTACCCCATCTAAATTGGGCTGTGGGTCGGTGCTAGCGACAAAAACGATCGATTCACCTGGATTGAGTGTAACTTCAAAGGTAGCCGCGTGGAGATGGTCTTCGCGATTGCTTAATCCTCGATATCTTTCGACGGCTAGATCGAATCCGTAGTGCCAATTATGAGCGGGTGTGGCAGTGGCTGTATCGATCGACAAATATAATGGTGTAGCCTTATCATGTGCAGCGATCTTAATGCCGCCTTCGATTGGCTCGACATTCATTTGCCAGTCGTTACCCTGAGTACTGCCGTGATAGTCGCGGTAATTGACTAAAGCTTCGATCGTGAGGGTTAGCGGTTGAGTGGCGCGGCTCAATGTATATCGAACGTAAGTCGTGTTGGCTCCATGCTGCATCCAGATCCGCTTCTCTAATAGCGCATCTGCACAAGCGAATTTCCAGGTGGGGATAGTGCCTTCTAATGCAAAGCTTTCAATGTGGCGATATCCCTGCGGATCCACATTACCATCTGCCCAGCGATTGGTGTGGAGGGCATAAGTGAGATGGTCATATCCGACAGTCTCATCTAGTTTGGCAAGTAATAAAGTTCGACCTAAAGGGGGTTGTAATGCAGCGACGAGTAAGCCATGATAGCGACGGGTGAGCATTCCAGCAACAGTACCGGAAGCATAACCCCCAATTCCATTTGTGACTAGCCATTCTCGCGACTCGGCACTACTCAGATCTCCACAAATTTCTCGCCCAAATTCGATCCTCATTTGGTAATTTACCCAGATATTTCAAATTGGGAATATTTAGTTTAAGTTGCCAGTGACTCAATTATATTTTGGATGAGATAATCGGCAATAAAATTTAATGTTTATAATTTATTGCCGATTATCCAATTTTGCGATGACTCATTGATGGTAGCTCGTCTTTTGTAGCGTACCGTAGGTAATCGATTAGTTTCGTACAACTGACAAGTGCAGTTCGACAGCATTGAGATAAGCACGATCTGTTTGGGTATCTGGTGACAATTGCTTGGCATCGATCGCTACTTTAATTAAATCTTTGGCAGTAATTGTTTTGTCATAAATAGCGGATTGCAATGAACTAAACCCAGGAATGGCTTGCATCCGATACTCACCTTGATAAGCGAGATAAACTAATCCAAATGGGGTAATTTTTGTCTTGACAGCAGAATTGTTGACGATCGTCGGTGCGGTGGACATTGCCAGAGTTTCAGTCTGGGTTTCTGCTTTGACAGATGTAGTTGCAGCTAAAGATAAAGCAAGGATTGATAAGCCGACAATTGCGATGCGTTTCATGGGTGATAACCTTTTAGTTGTTTAACTTAATTACTATCATCAGACTCTTAGCTGAGATAATCTGGATCGTTTGCTGAGAATTTGATAAGAAAAGGCAGTGAATAAATTCAGGATGTCGATCGATTAGTTTCGTACAACTGACAAGTGCAGTTCGACAGCATTGAGATAAGCGCGATCTATTTGGGTATCTGGTGACAATTGCTTGGCATCGATCGCTACTTTAACTAGATCTTTGGCAGTAATTGTTTTGTTATAAATAGCAGATTGCAATGAACTAAACCCAGGAATGCCCTGCATCCGATACTCACCTTGATAAGCAAGATAAACTAATCCAAATGGGGTAATTTTTGTCTTGACAGCAGAATTGTTGACGATCGTCGGTGCGGTGGACATTGCCAGAGTTTCGGTGCGGGTTTCTGCTTTGGCAGATGTAGTTGCAGCTAAAGATAGAGCAAGGATTGATAAGCCGACAAGTGCGATGCGTTTCATGAGTGGGAACCTCTTATTTGTTTAACTTGATTACTACTATGAGGCTCTTAACTGAGATAGTCTGGATCGTTTGCTGAGAATTTGATAAGAAATAGCTGCAAATAAATTCAGGATATTCGGTTAAGGATATTTGCGCTGCTCCAGCACTCGATTGAAATCGGTGCTAGTGTTGCAAAGTCCGCCTGCGCGGACTAAAACTAGAGCAGATCCAAGGAGAAACTTTCGATCGGTTATATTTAAACGCACATTCCGCACTTCAAAGAATTTAGCGATTACAATCGATGGCTAACCGAACCATATAGCGCAAGGCGCAGGCTACGCCAACGGTTAATCTAAAGACTAGTTAGTACAGCTTTAGGCGGACTTTGCTTCATGTGCCCTACTCGCGGAGCGTATCCGTCAGGATGGTTTTAATCGGTGGCAGTTCTTAACCGTTGGCTTGCAAATATCAATGTTTTCTGCATATCAAATAAAGTCGAGAAGCTAGGGGACCGATCGGCGATCGCTTGATAAATCGGCGAAGTTGGCAGTTCAATCGCGGCTGTCTTTAAAGTTGCCACAACCATAAAGATGCCCAAGCATAGAGCCTCGATCGCGTATATCATGATGTTTTCAATCATTAGGAAAACCCCGAACAGATAAATCTAAAGATCGAGTACAACTCTGGCTGTCTTAGGTTTAGAAATACAAATCAGCACCGAACCTCGATTCTCCGATGGAGACGCTCCGCGAACGACACTGGCTGTTGGTTCGTATTCATACTCCACCTCTCCCGCCGAAATTCGACACGCACAAGTACCGCAAAACCCCGCCCGACAGCTATAATCGGGTTGCAGACCATTTGCTTCAGCAAATTCTAAAATCGTCCCGTCGGCTGGATTCCAGGTATGAGTTTTACCGGATTTACTAAAGACAACTTCCACCGCATCGCTTGGTGCTGTTGCAATATTTCCAACTACTGGTGAGGCTTTTGGCATTGCCTTAGCAAAGGATTCAAAGAATACATTACTGTCAGGTACTCCCCATGCTTTTAATCCATTTCTGAGTGCATCCATAAATGATGGAGAGCCACAGAGAAAATAATCTGCTTTAGTGGAGCCACACAATCTCTGCATTTCTGGTGCAACAATATTTTGGATTAATGCCATATCGACGTATCCTTGCTGGTGATAATTTCCGGTATCTGCTGCTGTCGGTTTGCTATAGCAGTAGATAACGTGTAAATTAGGATTACTCGCACCAAGTGCATTAATTTCATCACGAAAAGCATGATTACTTCCATCTCTAGCACCATGTAAAAACCAGATATGTCGTGATGGATTAAGCCGAATTGCTGCTTTTGCCATCGCGATCGTTGGCGTAATTCCTACACCATTACTAATTAATACCGCAGGTTTGGGACTATAAACATCGAGTACGAATTTACCAGCCGGAGGTTTTACCCAAATAATAGAATCTTCATAAATGCTATCGTGCATGAAATTGGAAGCAATTCCTGGCGAAACATTCAGATATTTTGGGGCTGGTTCGCGTTTAATTGATAGCCGATAGTTTATCGACGATTGCTGGTAATCAGACAGTGAATAAGTCCGAATTATTGGCTTCGATTGCCCAGGAATATCGAGTTTAATTGTCAGGAATTGTCCCGGAGTAAAATCAGGAATCGAGCCATTATCTTCAGGATGTAAATAGAATGATGTAATGCCATCGCTTTCTTTGACTTTTCCCATGACGATAAATTTTCGCCAATCAGTCCATTCCTGTTTGGAAGATTCAACCTCAACTAAATTATTTGTTCTATCTTCCTCATCCTGACATTTTCCGGCACCTAAACCGATCGCCGCACCAATTACAGTACTTGCTAAGGAGGCATAAACGGCTAATTTACTGTTAGATTCCACATTAGGTTCTTTCGGAGATTTTAGTAATTGAACTGCCAGTGCAGCCGGAATTGTGACTAAACTGCCTAGTAAAATGCCAGCAGCGATCGCTCTCAGGATCGGATTGGATATTTCTCGAATACTTTTTATCATGATTTTATTCCTAGTTAGCGTAACCGCTCTTAATTGAAGAATTGAGTTGATTTACTAATAATTTTACTGAATTCTATGTCGATTAGAACTGAGGATCGAGGTATTCGATCTCAAAGTAGATCTCAAGTAGAGGCAATATAAGTTACCTCTACTTAAAATAATGTGTGAAATCTTCAATTTTGTTACCGGATACTCTTGGCAGATAAATCTTATTTCAAAGATCGTGCATTAATAATTCGATCGAAGAATTGAATTATTTGACCTCACTAGATTTAAACTGAGCAATTCGACCTTTTTTTGCTGCCACGACTACATCATAGACGGTGCATAGAGAAAGAGTAGTATTATCCTTTTTGCTATACAAGTTAACTACCATCCCCGCACCACCTACTTGAATCCCAATTGGGGTCAAATCTTCTTTGTAAAGTTTGCGGAGTAAATCTCCACTTCCAGGCTTACCTTTGATAGCGAGAATTTGGTCGATCTTGCCTTGACTTTCGCTTTGGCTCTTGCTCATGGATTGGGCAGATACCTGGAAAGAATTAGGGTTAAATGCTGGTAATGAAGCTGTCGAAATTGCTACGGTGCCAAGCAGAAGTGTTGAAGCGAGAAGAGCAGTGAGTTTCATGTTATAAATCCTAGTGTTGAGTGGTTAAACGCCCTAAGAGCGATTACTTATATAATCGCAATAGGATTTGAGCCACAACTGAAATAAGACTTATAGTTTCCTGAATTTTTAGATCTAGATTATTTAGTCAGTTCTCAGCTAATTCTCAGGAACATCTGCTAGAAAGAAAGACCGTACCTCACAGATCGCTTATAATACATGCAGCCTCGCATGAATGGGATAGCCTTATGAGGATGAAGCCGATCTTCAGCGCACTGTTAGGTCAGTACCTGAACTTTGTGCTATGCTAATCCTAACTCTAGCTGACCATTAGAACTTATTTGGAAAGCTTCAGCCCATTGCATATAAGTTTCCAAAACTCCCAGTTCTGTTGCAACAGCTTTGAGGGATAACCGTCTTAGAATATCTATTGTAATTGGTCTTTTTTCTTCCCAAAAAATCATAGATTCAAGAAATTCTAACGAAGGATTAGAGGTAACTAATCTAAAAATGAATTTGGCTTCTTCCTCAGTTTCAAAAGACAAGAAATTTACAGTGTCATCAAACATTACCGATTTTCCATCCAAGGGTTTAACAAGACAAAAATTTAGTCTCTTATAAAGCCCAGAGATCGCTATTTTCCAATTCTTGAAAGAATATGAGCCAACCCCAAAGATAGAATATAGTGGCTTGTTCTTATAGATCGAACTCTTTCTGTTTTTTAAATATTCCTCATGATCGAGTAGATATTGCCATGTTTTAGGGGCCTTATCTTGAATAATACTTGTATCTTCACCAACCGACTTTTGTGTAATCAACACAAGTTTTCGATATTCAAGAGTTCTGCTATTGCCAATGTCTGAACTCTTTAAAAGAGGATACAAGTAGTTTTCCTCTAGAGTAGATTTTATTCCAAGTCCATTTTGAAATAAAGCATCTTGAATACGCTCTAGCTCCATGACTTTAGAACAATCATGCTTGATTCCAGACCGCCACAAATATTTTAGATCTTGACCTGCTAAATGTCTCCACTTCTCATACTTAACTGTGTCCCTTATAATCGATCCATCTCTTTCTCCAATTGAATATGATGCCTTTTCAGCTTTAAGATCTTCATAAACTTCGTAATCCATACTATTGTTATTAGTATTGGTAGAAAGAATACAAAGACAAGCCTCTACTGATGCGTCAAAATAAGCTTTTGCATCTATCAAATAAAGATAACCAGAAAACCTATTTCCTGACTTTTTCTTTGATTGACGTATAACCTTACGAGCTACGGAATACTTACACAAGACCGCTATAGTGCCTTCTCTTTTTGATAACCATTCAACATATTGTAAAAACATCCACTCAGAAATATCAAAATTCCCTGAGCCTGTAATAGCTTCAATACCTCGTCTATTCTGGAAATTTGACTTTAAAGGAAGATTTTGACTATTCAAAATACTCAATTCACTGCTTGTAACCCAAGGAGGATTACCAATTATTAGAAGATCGTCCGACAGATTAGAAATAAGAGATTTCCAATCCGTATTAAAGAAATCTGACTGATATATAGTTGCATTCTCTGAATTCTGATACTCAGATATAGACAGATTTGCTTCTTCGACATATTTGTGATTTATATCTAAGCCTATTACTCTTGAGTTTATAAATTCATTGAGCGAAGCCCTGATAAATGACCCCTTTCCGCAACTTGGCTCTATAATAAACTTCGGGGATATTTTATGGTTTAGCTTTAGAGTTTTAACTACTTCCCATGCAAGTTTATCGGGAGTTTGAAAATCACCAAATTGCCATTTATCTAAAGATTTTTTCATTATTATTTATCGAACTCTAAATATTCCTGAAATACTGCCAGATTGCTGAATAACTCGGCTGTATTGCAATCTCCATTGCAGCGCATTTGAGATCGTCAAATAACCTTGATTCGGAGGTGACTCTAAAATTCTTTCAGCTAATTCATTCGCGCCAATTTCATCAACTGGCAAATTCCTTTCCATTATGAAAGCAATAATGTCATCCTTATTGCCTTCTCGATTCAAAATGTCTGTAATGCCTTTAGTCGTCTGAAAATCTGCTGTTCTGCTTCTATCTATAAAGATAGTATGCTGCATATTTAATCTTCCAGTTCTATTTTCAGAATCATCGTATTTGTCATAAACAAAAACTAGAAGATGATATCCTAGACCAAATACTTTTTGAGTTGCGGACCTGAAAGGACAAGAAGATTGCGGTTGCTTGATACTTGTTACTTTGATATCAACGTCAAGTATGGGAAGGTCAATACCTGATGCTGAATTCCCTTCTTGAGAACTGTAGTTTTCAGCCAAGTAAGCGATGAATTTGTGTTCGAGATATGTTCCGATCGCTTTTCCGTCTGTGACTCCATAAAGTGCAGGTTCATCGAACAGAGATTCTATTTCAGCGAATTTAGCGGCTTCAGCGCACAAATCTTCAATAGTTAATGTTGGCTTCATCCTTAATCGCAATTCACTCCAGTACTAACATCCAGCTCTGATATGTTTAGAATAACACCAGTGGTAGCCGAACTGTGACGATCGATCCCACACCCTCCCCCGACTCAATCCCAAACTCACGTTAAGATACTGTTCCCTGCTCGGTGTCTTGAGATAACCGCAGCGACTCCCGTACTTGCATGAGGATACGTCCGAGCATGTTCTTGCCGCTGCCGTCACCGCCATCGCCCCAGTAGTCGTCGTTTTCGGTATGCTCAATCAGTTTGGAATCTCCAGTAGAGAGTAGCAGCGCGATAAGGTCTTCATGCTGGGTAAACTTTGCCAGCACTGCTGCCCGCATTACTCCGACCTTGACAGACTCCCAATCTCGCCGAAGTTTCTGCTTACGCTCGCGTCCCATCCGAGCAGCAAGCATCGGCGAGTTGGATTTGCGAATTTTGGCCTTGTATGCTTTGTCCTCGAACTTCTGGGCTTGGAAGTAGTGTTCGGAGGTCTGCCACAGCTCTCCATCAAGCGTGAAGGGGTAAGGTGCAAAGTTTGAGAATTCACCGAACTCTTCACCGACGCTGTAGAAGTTAATAACTCCTGTTGTCTCCACCATCGCATCGCCTCTCTTCGCCGAACTGTTTATTATACCGATCGTAGATATATACTGTGCTGAATCACAGTTTTTCAATTTTGACGATACCGCCCTCAACATTATCAACTTGCAATCGATAACCGTAGAGCATTGCCATTCCTAACAGGGGTTCTGTCTCTGATTCTGCGATATAAATGTCTCGGTACTGCCCATCCCAAATTACATTCGCAGTGTATAAGTCGAATAGTGTTTCGCTCCCATCGCCCAATGTGACAATATCTGAGGCACTCCAAGGCAAATCCAGTGCGGTAATAATTGAAGATGGCAAAGATAGGAATCCACTAAATCCTGTATCGATAACGGTATCAACCACTTGCTGTTGCTTATTTGCGTTACCAACTACAAGAGGAAGGGTAGCTTCACGGCTTAAATTCACAACTCCGTAAATCATGGATTTTTCCTTAGACTCCTTGCCCCAAAATGATCCACGGCACGATGCCCGATCCGGATCACCCAAGGTTGAGCGTCGGGGTATTGCTCAAATAAACGATTGGTTGCGGGTACGATATTTTCATCGACCTCAAAGGCTCCGGTTTCGATGTCGATCGCCACAATTTTGCCGTCGTTGCCTGCTTCGACTTGCTGCCGAATGCCAGACTCATAGAGTGCTTGCCCACGTTGAGCCATATCTTCTTTACTGTAACGGCGTTGGCGAACTGTCATAGATTTGCTCTCCTTGCGACTTGCCACTTCCATTTTAGTTGGTTTTAGTGCCCACCCTTTAATTTTTGTCATCCACAAATATTAATAAAATTACGATCGCCTCACCTGTACTTACTGCTTCACAGGCATTGGTGACTAAGTAGATTACTATTTCGTATGGTGGGCAATGCCCACAGACTATTTCAGACTTAGTAATATAAATGTTTTATTAAGATATTACCTAGCCGAATAAAACAGTTTAAGGAATGAGGATTTAATAATATACAACTTTGCGTCTCTCGTAACCTTGGGTAGGGGCAATTCATGAAAGGGACATACCCAAGAGAGAATTGCAAGTTATTTAATCCTCATTCCTAAGTTATTATCTCTTCGATCGCCTATGGTCTGTGGGCAATGCCCACCCTACGTTTCTACCTCTGCTACTGACGAGATTAGGGCTTTGCGAAAAACGATTTTGTCAACTCCAGCAGCGTAGAATTCACGGATTCGTGCTTCTTCCTCATAGCCACTTTTGCGGTAAAATTCCCGAACGTATTCAAAGTCCTCTGTTCCAGATGTTTCTACTAGTAAGATACGTTCCCCTCGTTCCGCCAGCATCTGTTCGATGTGCCGCAGCAAAGCCTTTCCGCGCCCTTGTTTCTGATAATTAGGATGCACAGCGATTAGATACAAGTTCCATGTTCCCTCTGTCATTCTTTCTGGTGCGATGTATGCTATCCCTACTGGCTCATTATTATCATCGGTCAACCAGATGTCTTGGGTTTCATTTTTATCACTGAAGTGTCGATCGAGCATTTGAGCCAGATCGTCTGCTTGGCTTGGCTCGAACAAACCACTCGCGGTGGCTAAAGCGATCGACGCGGTTGTGTCATCTAGTGTGGTTAATCTAATCATATTAAATCCTGCTTTTATCATAACAGTTGTTATGTTTCTCATTTTATCATAACGACTGTTATGATAAAATGTCAAGATAATTGTTTCATGCTAAAGCAAACCGAGGAGAGCTATGAGTTATGACGATCGCCGGGTTGAAGTTGCTAAAGCGGCATGGCGGGTGATTGTTCGGGAAGGATTGGATCGCACTAGTATGCGGGCGATCGCCCAAGAACTTGGCTCCTCGACTGGAGTTGTCACTCACTACTTTCGAGATAAAGAAGAACTCACTCTGTTTGCGCTAGAGCAAGTGTTTGAAAATGTTGCAGCGGAAATGAAAACCTGTGCCAATGGACAGCAGGGAATTGAAAGATTAGAGCAGATGATTTTTGTCGCTCTACCACTGGAGAACATTGACAAAGACGAGTGGAAAGTTTGGGTGGCGTTTTTGGGCTATTCGATCGGGCGCGAACATCTAGTTCGGGAACATCGAAAACGATATAACTTCTTACGGCAGATTATTTGTCAAGAGTTAGCTAACTTACAAACAGCCAAGCTGATTCGAGCCGATCTCGATCTAACCCTCGAAGCAAATGCACTGATTGCGCTAGTGGATGGAATTGGCACAGGATTTGTCATCTACCCTGAGCAGTTCTCGGCAGAGCAACAAAAATACCTTGTGCGGCGACATATAAATATTTTATTAGCATTATTTTGAAGAATGATGATTAACGTTCAAAGTACTAATATCTGGCTAGTAGTCGGCGGCGGAAATAAGCCAAGGTTTCTTCAAGAACATATCATATGACGAGAAGCCTCTAGCGGTATCGATCTAGCCTAGGGTTATTTATGCCGTCCAGTACTAGGATATATTTAGAATAACACCAGTGGTAGCTGAACTGTGACGATCGATCCCACCCCCTCACCCGACTCGATCCCCAACTCGCCATCGTGAGCTTCCACGATCCGTTTGACGATCGCTAAACCCAATCCCGTGCCACTGGCTTTAGTTGTAAAAAAAGGCTGCGTTAGTTGTGGCAAAATGTCAGCCGGAATTGGCGTACCACCATTATGAATTGAAATGCAAATTCGCCGCTCTTCACTCTTGTGAATGCTAATTGAGATCGCCTCACCTGTACTTACTGCTTCACAAGCATTGGTGACTAAATTAATCAAGACCTGCTTCAATTTATCTCGATCGGCTAAAATATTTACGGGTGAATCATTCGCACTAAAATTTAGATATTTTCCCGCAGCGACAGGGATAGTTTGCAATATATCTAACGTTTCGGCGATGAAGCTGTTTAGCTCGATCTGAGACTTGTCGAGTGTTTGGGGTCGGGAATAGAGCAAAATTTGACTCAGCAAGCGTTCTAAGCGATCGGCTTCATCTAAAGATAGATTTAGGTACTCTTGAAATCGATCGGTCAATTCCAGCTTTTTAAAGGCATTTAGAGCCATCATAATAGTGGTTAGGGGATTTCGTACCTCATGGACGATCGTGGCGGCTAGTTCGCCAATTTCGGCTAGTCTGGCTAAAGCTTTTTCGATTTGCAATCGTTCCATTTCCGCCGCCGCTCGTGCTGCAAAGATTTCTAGAATTGCCCGATCGCGCTCTTTAGACTCCATCGATTTATCATCTAATACTGCCAGATGCCCCAACAATTCGCCCGTCGAAGTTAGCAACGGAATTCCGGCATAGCTTTGGGCTTCCATTTCCTCAAATTCATCTTTTTCTTCAGGAAATAGGGTTTGAATTCGATCGGGAAAACATTGATAACTGTTACTTTCGATAACTAGTTCGCAAGGGGTACCGCTTAAATTGTATTCAAATTCTTCACCAAATTCTTTTCCCACCCAAAAGGCAAAGCTACGCACGCGAGAGGGTGGTGCATCCATACATTCACTAATGAAGGCATAACGGACACCCAGAGCTTGCGCTAAGGAACGAACTAGCGATCGAAAGAAATCTACACCTGTAGCTGAAACTGTCCCTTCGACGATCGATCTGAGAATTTGCTCTGATTTTTCACGTTCTAATATTTCCGCTTGAAGCCTGTCGATCGCGACGACCATCAATTCTACTAACACTCGATCCACCACGATTTATTCGCTCCAAAATAATCGATCTTTTGATAATTAATGTTCTCTCCCGATCGAATGTTTATTTCGGCAAGACGATCGAAAACTCGCTACCTTCACCGACTGTCGATCGCACCAGAATTTTACCTCCCATCCCTTCTACCAATGTTTTGGAGATTGCTAATCCCAATCCATATCCGCCAGTGGTGCGGGCGCGATTTTCATCGACTCGATAAAAGCGTTCAAAAATTCGGCTGAGATCTTGCAGCGGAATCCCAATCCCCCGATCGCGTACTCGAATAATTGCCTGTCGATCGATTTGTTCGACAATCAATTCGATCGGTTGTGCCACTTCAGAATATTTAATCGCATTATCTAATAGATTAATTAATACCTGTTTCAACCTGTCGCGATCGACAATCGCTTCAACGTTGACTTTTGCGGCAACTTGAATAGATCGATCGCCCAATTCTCCGGTCAGATCGGCCACTTCAGATACCAAGTCGTTTAATATTATTGGTGCTAGATGATAGCGAGTATAACCACTATCTGCCCGTGCCAAGTCTAATAAATCCTGAAGTAATTTTATCGTGCGATCGGCTTCTGCACCTGCCGTTCCCAAGGCTTCTCGTTGATAATCATTGAGGTTATTACTTCGCCGTAATAAGCTCTGTAAATAACCCGACACTACCGTTAATGGTGTGCGTAACTCATGGGAAATATTGCCGATAAATTGCCGCTGTTGTTCCCAAGCATCTCCCAGCCGCGACAGCATCATATTAAAAGTTTCGGCTAATTCCTTAACTTCAGTTGGGGCATTATTGAGTTGCAATTGGGCATTATTCAGATCTGCTGCGGAAATCGCTCCCGCCATCCGGCTCATTTCCTGTAACGGTTGGAGCGATCGCCGAATCCGCATGGCGATCGCCAGAATTGTAGCCAGAGTTGCTAAAATGCAAACAGCAGTTAAACCTTGAATCGCCGCAATTAATTGATGTTGTTCTGCGGTGATATCCTGTGCCATGTAAACCTTACCCAGTGGCTTGTTTTTCGTCGTTACGTCACCACGATACAAAATCATATATCGATCGCCAACTTGATACACCTGGGGCTTGAGAGGCATCTCACCGCTGGACATTAATTCGGCTGTCACCTCGCTGGATTTGGCAAGCGTCATGGTGCCATCGGTACTTTTGAACCAAATTGCTAATCCTGGTACCGAGACATTATCGATCGTCTTTTGCAGTCCCTCCGCCACTGGTAGCATATCACTATAGAGTTCGACATCGCGAGGAAACCGATTAGCAATATACTCGACTCGCTGGGTATGAGTCGTAATTAAAAGCTGCTGCATTTTCCAACTTGTCCATGCAGCGACGCTACTCAATCCTAGAATTGATAATAGCGATACTTCTAGGGTGAGTCGAAATTGGAGTGAAGCGGGGTCGAGATGCCGCTGTCTGACTTGGCGGAACGTCTCCTTGAGTTTAGCGATAGGTTGCATTGAAAAATCCTGTGGAGCCGTTCCTGCAAGCGATTTGAGTATCATACTTATTACTGTAATCTAAAGACCTGCGATCGACATGATATGAGTCTAAGTAAGAGATTAATTTTTGCTGAGAAACTCGTTCGGGTTACAGTCAACTTAGGACTAAGGATTTAATAATATACATATCTGTAGGTTGGGTTGCGGATGCAATCGCGCTGAGGTCTCCTCATTGTTGGCTTGGATCGATCGAGTGAAAAATTTATCGGGTTATGTACCGATGGATGGCGTTTAACCACAACTACTCATCATGTTGCCAGGAGCAGCTTCAAGTAATATGCAAAACCCAGGTTGGCGATCGACTACATCCCCATTTCACCAAGGCGAACAGGCCATTCAATCACGGTTGGGAGTCCACTCACGGATGGAACAGCCTGGTCGTCGGGCAATTCGCGATTATCTGACAGAGCAACATCAGCAGTTTTTTGCTCAACTGCCCTATGCGATCGTGGGAACCGTGGATGCGGCTGGTTGCCCCTGGGCTGCCTTTTTGCCAGGGAAACCAGGCTTTATAACTGCTGTTGATGAATATCATTTACAAATCAACAGCCCACTAGTTTGGAGCGATCCATTGGCAACTAAGATTACAAATGGCTCCGACATTGGAATCTTGGGGATTGAGCTACATACCCGCCGCCGCAATCGCCTGAGCGGGATTGTCACAAAAGTTGGCGAAAATGGGATCCAGATTTTGGTAAAACAGAGTTATGGCAACTGTCCTCAATATATTCAGGCGAGGGTGTTAGAGTTAGCTGACACAGATCGATCTAGCTCTCAGGATAGTGTTAGTAATCAGTTTCAGGTATTCGATCGGGTGGCAAAATCCCAGATCGAACAGGCTGATACCTGCTTTATTACGACTGCCTATCTGGATGAAGCAACGGGCGGTGTCGATGTTTCTCATCGGGGAGGTAAGCCTGGGTTTGTGCGTGTTGATGACGATCGAACATTAACCATCCCCGATTTTGCTGGTAACAATTACTTTAATACCTTTGGCAATTTGGAACTAAACGATCGGGCTGGATTGTTGTTTTTGGACTTCGATTCCCCAAAGGGGACGCTACGCGATCGAGGCGATTTGTTATATTTGACAGGTAGAGCAAAAGTGGTCTGGGAAGGAGCTGAAATCAGTGATTATGCAGGAGCACAGCGATTATTAAAATTCCATCTAGATCGTGGATATCGCGTAGATGGTAGTCTAAATTTTCGATGGTCAGCCCCAGAATTTTCGCCATTTCTTGTACATACTGGGCCTTGGTAAAAACATCAATATCCTTATTCAATTAAATAACAATCGACATCATGGAAACTAAACCACCTTTACCACCATTTACGCTAGAGACTGCAAAGGCAAAAGTCCAAGCCGCTGAAGATGCCTGGAATACTCGCGATCCAGAGCGTGTATCTTTGGCCTACACTCTAGATTCAGAATGGCGCAATCGATCGGAGTTTTTGAATGGACGTGCCACCATCAAAGAATTCTTGACCCGCAAGTGGCAAAAAGAACTAGATTATCGCCTGAGAAAAGAACTATGGTGTTTTATGGATAACAAGATCGCCGTGCGGTTTGAATATGAGTATCACAATGAAGCTGGTGAATGGTTTCGTGCCTATGGCAACGAAAACTGGGAGTTTGCAGAAAATGGCTTGATGATGAAAAGATTTGCGAGCATTAATGATATCTCGATCGATGAGGCCGATCGGAAATTTCGTTGGGAGCGACTTTAGATATAGCAGTTAGGATATTTGTGAGCCTAGATTCCCGACTTCTTGGAGAAGTCGGGAATCTGAATATGTCTTACAGTTTTGCAAAAATTACCCTGTATACACAAGTCGGCTAGAAGTTAGTTTCGATTGATTTACCCCCCCAACCCCCCTTGGAAAGCAGGGTGGATTAATTGTCGTCAGAGAAATTAATATCGATCGCCCCAGTAGCTCCAGTCATCGAGAGAATAGGGTCGAATAAGGCTGTGAAAATTAGTTGAACCTGATTATTCATCAGCCTTAGAGCA
>JANMEL010000259.1:0-7864 GCA_031376885.1 Chamaesiphon sp. OTE_70b_metabat_96
CCCAGACCCCCCATTGGGTGGGGGGTCTGGGGGTCAGAACCCCCAGATCCTGGTTCTGCCCTCACTAGTAACAATCGCAACCCACCAGTATTTGTCATTTACCGCTTTTGCTTAGTACAAATAGTCACCTTCACAAGGGTAGCCCTGACCCCTAACCCCTCGCCCCGATCCCTATAAGATGCTATAAAATAATAGCCCACGTCCACAAACAAGAAACCCAATGACAAAACCAGAGTCTTTGGCGACTGAGATAATCCTCACCCAATCGGCGCAAACTCTCGCTAAGATTCAACTTGACTGGACTCCACAACCTGGAAATTATCTCGACTTGAATGGAGAAACTTACACGGTACTAGAACGTCGTCACCGCTATCAGCTCAAATCCGGTCGCTATAAATTGCATAATATCGCTATTTATGTTCAATCGGCAATTCGCCCCGAAGAACAGAGTCTAGTTGATGGTCAATGGGTCATTGGTGACGCTACTTGTCAGTATAACGCTCGATCGACCCTGATTCGCTGCGCCGTTCATCCCGTTGGCCCCTGCGAGGGGTGCAAGTATCGTTTGGATTAATTGGATACTATCGCCAAGGGCGAGGCTTCTGCTCAGGCAGACGCTAACGCCAACGGCTTACTATCTCCAAAGGAGAGGCTACGCCAACGGCTACGCTCAGTACAAGCTGCAATGCCAAAGGCAAGGCTACCACCTGACGGTAGGCTACGCCAACGCCAACAGTAGAAGTTTTGGATTAGAATAATCATCCAAATCAGGTGGAAAGCCTCCCCACAATTAAAATCACGGAGCCTTGACAGCAGGCACAACTAGAGGTGTTGGGCTACTAATTGAAGGAGAAACGGCTGGTTTGGGTAGATCGATTTCTCGCACCAGTTGGTTTAGACGATCTTTATAATTAGCCGGAGCGAGATCCGCCGCCGCAATTAGTAGAGCCTGTGCTTCAGGGAGATTTCCTACCTGTTTGAACATCAAACCTTTGGCTAAAATCGGTCGAAAATCTTCCTTGTGACTCGCGATCAAACCATCATAGATCCCGATCGCGTCGGCATTTCGCTGCTGGGTGATATAAACTTGAGCTAACAGCAAATTGAGTGGAACTCGATCTCTCCCAGTTACAGGTGTTGCGATGGCTGATTGGACTGCACCAATTGCGGCGGCTGGTTGTTTACCATCTAACAATAAACTAACTAATCCTTGTAAAGCATTAATATTTTGGGGATGAATCGTGAGGATCGATCTATAACTAGCCAAAGCACCATCTCGATCGCCCAAATACTGTTTGGTTTGGGCCAAAAGCACTGTATAATCTGGAGTCTGCGGATTGAGTGCGGCAATTTTTTCGAGCGTCAATAAACTCCCTTTGACATCACCCAATTGCAATTGAACATCGAGCAAGCCCTTGAGTGCGACTTGATTTTCTGGCGAACCTTTGAGTACCTGAATATAGCCCTGTGCAGTAGCCCTAAGTTGACTAGTTTGGGAGATCGAACGACCGTTTGGTTCGGTGGCTACCGCAACACCACCATTTACCAATTTAACGATCGGCAATAATGAAAATCCAGCTAGAGCTAGAAGAGGTACAGCTACAACTAGATTGGTTACCCAGCGATGACGATTTAACACGAGGTGCTCTTTAATTTAAACGACTATCGACAATGTTAATTCTATTACAAAATTGCGAGACAGGATACTCTTTTTCCACAACTGACGGTTGATGTGGCATGGATGCCGATCGAGTGAAACATCGAATCTGCGCGAGCCAACCCCTAAAATATGTAAAGGAAGATGTTTTAGGTGAGTTATGACCGATCGACTGATACGCGCAACGGCAGCAGGGGGAGGAATTCGAGTAGTAGGGGCGATTACCACCAACCTTACCGAAGAAGCCAGAGTTCGCCATCGGCTCTCGGATGTCTCGACTGATGCTCTAGGTAGAGCGATGACAGGCGGATTGCTGTTAGCATCCAGCATGAAGGTCAAATTCTCGCGGGTAAATCTCCGCATCAAGGGAAATGGCCCCATGGGTGGATTGATGGTGGATGCTGGGGCAAATGGCACCGTTAGAGGCTATGTCAATCATCCTCAAGTCGAATTTCCCCTCACGGCTGCTGGTAAGCTAGATGTTGGCGGGGCGATCGGTGAGGAAGGATTTGTCTATATTTTTCGCGACTTGGGTTATGGTCGTCCTTATTCGAGTACCGTGGATTTAGTTTCTGGCGAAATTGGCGACGATATCGCTCACTATTTATCTAATTCCGAGCAAACACCATCAGGTTTGGCGTTGGGTGTTTCGATCGACTCAAATGGTGTTCGATTTGCGGGTGGAGTTTTGATTCAAGTTCTCCCCAAAGCCGCGCGAGATGAATCTTTGGTGACGCTGCTGGAGGAACGAGTCAGCGGTTTACAAGAGTTTACCAATCTACTCGCCGCTGGTAAAGAGTTACCCGATATTTTGACAGAGTTATTAGGTGATTTGGGTTTGAATATCTTGGATGGTGAGCAAGAAGTGAAATTTGAGTGCCCTTGCTCCGAACAACGGATGTTAAATGCCCTAAAACTCCTTGGTGAAGCCGAAATCAGAGATATGATTGCCACTGATAAAGGTGCCGAAGCTACCTGTGAATTCTGTAGCGAAATCTATCGCGTCTCCGAGGAGCGTTTGGGAGAATTGGTAAGCTAGGGGGGTGGTAGGGTAGGAGGGTAGGAGGGTGGTAGGGTGGTAGGGCATTGAATTTTCCCTATTCCCTAACCCCTATTCCCTAACCCCTATCCCCTATTCCCTATCCCCTATCCCCTATTCCCTATCCCCTATCCCCTATCCCCTAATTCATCGATTCTAAATAATCTCTGACGCGATTGCGGCGTTTGGGTTGACGGAGTTTTTGGAGTGCTTTGGATTCGATTTGGCGGACACGTTCGCGGGATAGCTCCAATACCCGACCAATGTCAGCCAGAGAATGAGCTTGATTGTATCCTAGCCCAAATCTGAGACAAATAACTTCCCGTTCTCGATCGGTCAAATCGGCCAGGAGCTGCACCAATTCACCTTGAAGTGACTCACGCATCATTAATTGTTCTGGAGTCACTTCTACAGCCTCCAGGAGGTCACCTAGCTCAGTATCCCGATCCTTTCCAACCTTAATATCTAACGATACCGATCGCGGAATTCGCATCAACACCTCCTGCAATTGGGGAAGTGTCATATCCATCGCCTTAGCAACATCCACCAGTTTGGGGGGGCGACCACTTTCTTGGCTCAATTCACGTTGAACTCTTCTGATTTTATTGAGTTTTTCGGTAATATGGACAGGAAGACGGATATTCCGACTTTGGGTAGCGATCGCACGAGTAATCCCTTGGCGAATCCACCAATAAGCATAGGTACTAAACCGATAACCTTTGCTAGGATCGAACTTGTCTACCGCTCGCTCCAAGCCCATCGTGCCCTCTTGAATCAAATCCAACAGTTCCAAACCGCGATTTTGATACTTCTTGGCGACAGATACCACTAGGCGCAAATTCGCCTTAATCATATTTTCCTTGGCGCGGATGCCACTAGACTGGATGACATCGAGTTCGCTGACGGGCACCTCCGCCAATTCTGCCCACCGCTGTTTACCTGCTGCTAGCTTGGGTTTGAGTTCGGCAAGGGGAATTCCAGCGGTGCTCGCCCAACGTTCGAGGGAAGGGCGATGTCCTAATTGTGCGGTAAGTCGATCGTGGATCTCAATAAATTCTACATATTCGGCGATAATTCGATCGTCGCCACTCCCCGCTTGCGCCAACTCAGCAGCATGAACACGGAGTTCGAGTAAGTTGACATAACGTTGCACCAACTTAGCTTCAGAGACTTCTTCGTCTCGGCGGAGTAACCGAACTTTACCAATTTCTTGGAGATATAACCGAACTAAATCCTTGCTATAATAAATACTCTGGGCCGCAGCAGGAACGGCAGTGCTATCTAAATCTGGTTCAAACAGTTCTGGAAGAGATGTTCGGAGAGTCTCCTCGTCCATGTCTATGCCAGCGATCTCTAAATCTGGTGCCGATCGGTCATATTCTGGTGAAATATAAGATGTACTTGGCATAGACTATTCTCAGGTGTACTCAACAAAATTATCAGATTGATTTAGCTCTCACTCTTGATGAGTGGCTAACAATATGATTCCCACCTTTGTCTTGAGATCCCTCACTTGTCGGCTGATTTATTTTGTGAGCCACCTTTTGGTAGCTGTGTAACTGCTCAGATTATCTAGCCTAGCAGTAGATCTTATCCCTTGCAGGCGTAGCTGTAGTGACGGTTGTTTAAGATGCAAAAAAATTGGCACAGACTCAGATTATCTGTACCATAAGATCGATATTTTTAGATTAAAAAACACGACTTTCTAAACCATTAAATCAATTAATCAATACTCAAAATCCAAGTCCCGATATACATGGCGATCGGAAATTCAGCACTGCTTTTGACTTCGCAGGTAAAGTTAAACATGCCGTTGAGATCGGGATTTCTGACGTTGTTGAGTACGACTTGAATTTCGCCTTCAGTTTTGATATTTTCCGCGAGATTGACTTGGAGGGTATACTTCTGACGATCCCACTGCACCGATTTGATGGGAATTGATTTATCCCCGACCATGACTTCCACATTTTTGTCGTCAAACTTACCTTTGTAGTAATCAGGATAAGTAATGACGATCGATCCAGCACCCAAACGCGGGATCTTTTTACCAGGAATTTTGAGATAATAGCGGTCGGTGGCATTTCGATCGCCAGATTCTAATCGATAATTGAGTCGATCTTCTGAAGGGATCGGACTCCACAGTACAAATCCTGGCAAACTCTCAGCTTTGACACAGATCGGCACAACTCCAGCAAGACAACTGGCTAGAGCCAGACAGGGCAATACTTGACGAAAGATCTGACTATTTAACATTTGTTGCGCTCTAGGTTTGACAATTAGATTAGCTAATCGATCGATACTCGGACTTCAGCACAATGGCTTATTTAATTAGCGGTCGATCGAGATCGTCCACCACTAATTTACTACTAATCGCCTAATTTTGCTCGGCATCTGAATATCTATGATGGGCTGAAATTGGCTGATGGGTGAGCACTTAGCGATTGACAAGGGGAATAAATCCGATCCTCATCACACTAAATTCTAGAGTTTGGGGAATAATAAGTTCATACGATCGGTGAGCAGTGGCAAATGGTCAATATTTTTCAGCTCGATGACAACAAATTGATTGAGAAGTTTATTCAAGGTAGTAATCAACTTCTAGCTAGCGATCGAATGCGACTAGAGGTTAGTGGTGCTGTATCTCAGTTGATCTCCCGTAGTGGCGATCCGATCGCGATTATGTATCTCCAGAATAAACCACGGACAGTTATCGTCAAACAAAACTCGCCTTTTCTGTCGGCACTAGATAGTAGCCTTCACGAACAAGGATTTGTGGCTATCGGCGATGCCAGTCGAGCGGGATTTGTGGAATATAGGTATTATGTTACCCCGACTGGATATCAAATTTTTTATACCGACCCGGCGATTTTGTGGAAAAAATGGTGGCCGACAGAAAGATTTCAAAATAAACGTCGGTTTAATATGGATATTCTGGTCAGCTTCAAAGACAATTGGTATCCAATTCAGGATATTGTCGTCAGTGTTGGCAACTTTACCCTCAAAACCATTGTCGGTCAACTCCAAATCGAGCGGGATAGCAAAGTACTCTGGTTGGCGCAAATCGTGCCAGCAGAAGAACCACCAGATTTTACAGATCCTTCTGAGCAAGGCGATGGCTTATTCACAGCTCTATCAAGTTCTCCACAGTCAAGATTATCCCGCCAGACTAGATTGAATTATTCATCCACAAAATTGACTGTCAATCCGCCAGAAAATCCACTGGAAGCTCAGGTAAAAGCACAATTAGCAACGATCGAGGAACTACAACAAGCACTAACCGATCGGATCGATCGAAATACCAAACTCGAACAAAAATGCGTGAAATTGGAGCACCGAGCAACGATCGCCGAACAGCGACTAGAAATAGTTTATAAGTACTTGGCGACAATTGATATCAAACCCCAGGATATTTATCGGGTAAAATAATTTTGGTGGTGATGGTGTCAAAAATTGTTAAGCGTATTTCGATCGATCGTCAAATTATTCTGTCTAGTTTCGATTTGCTGGTTCATGCATCCACTTCCGGCGGAGGCTGAATTCTGTCGTCAAATCGATAATCATCGGATCTGTATTCTGAGCATCAAGCGGAGTGCCAAAAATTATTGGCAATATCAGGCAGTGGTTAGCACTGATGGAGTTGAGCAACCCTTCGCGAACTATGATTGTCGTGACAAACTGATTACCGAGCCAGATGGTAACATGGCCGCATTTCGCTCTCGCCCAGCAGGAGCTTTTGTGTGTAGTTTGTATCGACGTTGAGCCGATCGATCCCCTCCCGCGATATACTAGGCAACAGCACGAAAAAACTGTAGACTATTTAGCCCGATCGCAAGAAGCCAAAACCAATCCAACCGTGAGGACAAACTTCTGCCGCCGGGAATAGAGATTAAAAGACATCATGAATTCAGGTATCGATCTTCAAGGGACTTTTGTTCAATCCCTCATTGACTTTGGCCTCTCAGCCGAATTAGCTAAATTGCTATGGATGCCCTTTCCGATGTTGCTGATGCTCATCGGTGCCACGGTAGGTGTACTAGTCAACGTTTGGTTGGAGCGGAAAATATCCGCCGCTGTACAGCAACGGATCGGCCCAGAATACGCTGGGCCGCTTGGTGTGTTGCAACCAGTCGCCGACGGACTCAAGCTCGTCTTCAAAGAGGACATCGTACCAGCAAAGGCAGACCCATTTCTGTTCATGATGGGGCCAGTATTGGTAGTAATGCCCGTATTTCTCTCTTACCTAATTGTCCCCTTTGGTCAAAATTTGGTCATCACCAATATCAATACGGGGGTATTTTTGTGGATTGCCTTGTCAAGTATCGTGCCAATTGGATTGTTGATGGCGGGATATGCCTCGAATAATAAGTATTCGCTGATTGGGGGACTTCGCGCCGCCGCTCAATCGATTAGTTATGAAATTCCCCTCGCATTGTCAGTACTCGCGATCGTTTTGATGTCCAATAGTCTCAGTACGATCGATATCGTTCAACAACAAACTGGCTACGGCATCCTCTCCTGGAATGTCTGGCGACAACCAGTTGGGTTTGTGATTTTCTGGATTGCCGCTCTAGCCGAATGCGAACGTCTTCCCTTTGACCTTCCAGAGGCTGAGGAAGAGCTAGTAGCTGGTTATCAGACCGAATACTCTGGGATGAAGTTTGCCCTCTTTTACGTGGGTTCTTACGTTAACCTAGTACTATCGGCATTGCTAGTTGCTATTTTGTACTTAGGTGGTTGGTCGAGTCCAATTCCGATCGAGCTAATTGGCAATCTACTCAATGTTGACCCCACAACCTCCTGGCTCCAAGTGGTTGATGCATCGATCGGAATTGCGATGACTGTTCTCAAAGCATACTTCCTCGTCTTCCTCGCGATCCTCACTCGTTGGACTGTACCTCGCGTTCGCATCGACCAACTACTCAATCTAGGCTGGAAATTTCTCCTCCCAGTCTCCCTCGCAAATCTGCTGATCACCGCAGCACTCAAGCTAGCTTTCCCCTCAGCCTTTGGAGGATAGAGGGGTGGGAGGGTAGAAGGGTAGGAGGGTAGGAGGGTAGGAGGGTAGGAGGGTATTTATGTTTCATATCGCCCAGTCCCCCCGTCCCCCAGTCCCCCAGTCCCCTAGTCCCCCAGTCCCCCAGTCCCCCAGTCCCCCCGTCCCCCTCCCC
>JANMEL010000266.1:0-17029 GCA_031376885.1 Chamaesiphon sp. OTE_70b_metabat_96
TAAAAAAAATCAATAAATCGATCGACAATACCACCGAAAGATGGCTAGAACTCGCCGAATTTGCCTAACACAAACAAACCCCTCCGTGCTCCTCCGTGAACCCTCCGTGCCCCTCTGTGTTTCCTACACACCCCAACTAAACCCCAAAAACGTGTTTAATACACACCCCAACTAAACTCTAAAAAATGGAAATCGGCATCCCCAAAGAAACAAAAGACCAAGAATTTCGAGTCGGATTAAGCCCAAGCATAGTCCGTACTCTAATCGATCGCGGCCACCAAGTCCACCTCGAAACCAACGCCGGAGCAGGTTCTAGCTTCACCGACGACCAATATCTCCAAGCCGGAGCCAAAATCGTCACCGCCGCCGCCGCTTGGAATCAAGCAATGGTAGTCAAAGTCAAAGAACCCCTCACCGCCGAATATACCTACCTGCAAAAAGACCAAATTCTCTTTACCTACCTCCATCTCGCCGCCAATCGCCCCCTCACCGAGCAACTCATCGATCGCAAAGTAACTGCGATCGCCTACGAAACAGTAGAATTACCAGATGGTAAACTCCCCCTGCTCTCCCCCATGAGCATCATCGCGGGAAGATTATCCGTTCAATTTGGGGCGAGATTCCTAGAGAAACAGCAGGGAGGTAGAGGTATCCTCCTTGGCGGTGTTCCTGGGGTACAACCTGGGCAAGTCACCATCCTCGGTGGCGGAATCGTCGGCACTGAAGCAGCCAGAATAGCCGTCGGCATGGGCGCGCAGGTGACGATGCTAGATGTCAATATCGATCGATTAAACTACCTAGAAACCATCTTCGGCGATCGAGTCACCTATTTATACAGCAATGCTCATAATATCGAATTAGCTGTTCGCAGTGCAGATCTAGTAATTGGCGCAGTACTAATTCCTGGCAAACGTCCACCGATCCTCGTCTCTCGTGCCCTTGTAGCCCAGATGAAGCCAGGTTCGGTAATAATTGATGTCGCAGTAGATCAAGGGGGCTGCATCGAGACTGTACGCCCTACTTCTCATACGGAACCAGTTTACGTTGAGGCGGGGGTCGTACATTATGGCGTACCGAATATGCCCGGAGCTGTACCCTATACAGCTACTCAAGCATTGAATAATAGTACCGCACCATATGTGGTCAAGTTGGCCGATCGAGGCATAGATGCACTCTCCCTCGATCTCAATCTCGCCAAAGGGCTAAATATTCAATCTGGCAAAATCATTCACCCCGCTATTAGAGAGGTTTTTGCCGATTTGCCAGGAGGTTGTCATCAAGGTGTTGTTGTTTGAGATACTAGAACTTACGCATTGATAAAGCGATCGTGAATTTAAGTAATATTTAGTACTAGCAAGATGATTGAAGTTGTGGGATGTTTGCACGCGGCGGTGCTGGTATCGAATTTAGGGAGTTCGATCGAGTTTTATGAGGGCATTTTGGGTTTGGAGCCGATCGATCGACCTCTCAATTATCCTGGGGTTTGGTATCAAGTTGGCGACCTTCAAATCCATCTGATTGAAGATCTAAATTATGCTGGAAGCTCGATCGATCTTATCAAATCTACTCGCAATCCGCATATCGCTTTGGGCGTGCGAGATTTAGCAGCGGCAAAGGAAAAATTACTCGCTGCTAATTGTGTAGTCAAAATGAGTAATTCTGGTCGATCGGCATTATTTACCCAAGATCCTGATGGTAATGCGATCGAACTAGTTGGTTTAGGGGATAGGGGATAGGGGATAGGGGATAGGGGATAAAGGATAGGGTGAAAAAACAATGTTTTTCACTCGATCCTCACTACCCAATTATCAATTATCAATTATCAATTAATTTAAGATCTAATTTTGAGGAGTAGGAATTGGGGTTGGTTGAGATTTTTGATTAGATTTAAGTGGATTGGGATCCACGGCGGTGAGGGTTATTTCATATTGAACTGGTAAATCGCTGTGAGAAACCAAGACAAATTCATGAGCACCAGTCATAGTAGTTCTGCCAAACCAATTACTAGTTAGAGCTGATTCTAATATCGCTGGTAACTTACTAGTTGGTGGATAAATTGATAGTTTCGTCGTCGGCTGACTAGTATTAACTCTAATACTAATATCTTGTCCGCCAGTCAAACTACCCAGAAAAGCCTTACCTTCTCCTGGTTGGAGTGTACCACGAACGACCCCACTAGTGCTACCCAGAGGAATAGATATGGAGCCGATCGCTCTTCGATCTTGAATTGCCGACACTCGATCGGACATTGTAGCTAGATAAACTTGTCCGAGTGGCGTACTCACAAACTCATCAAAAGATATCCCCAACTTTTGGGTAGACAAATCGGTAATCGATCGATATTTTGCATCAGTTAAATCCACCAATGCCCGTTCGCTCAAATTCAATCCATTCACTTGAGAACGCCAATTTGCTCGATCGGTTGCACTATAAGTGCCAATTTTACCGATCGCATTCCCGCTCAGATAGCTATTCAATTTACTCCCAAAATCAGTCGAAATAGAATCCAATTGAGACTGAACTTTATTATCGCCGACAGGGATCGATCGAACATTGGGATTTTGAGTACCAAATATTTGTTTGATAATATTCCCATATAAATCCGCATTGATGCCCCGACTCGCCAACGCCGCCGGAAAGAAGGGTTTGAGTGCGTCAATCGAAATTGAGCTAGGAGTGGGTGAAATCGTCGGCGAGGCTGTTGGAGTCGGGCTAATCGTCTGAGTGGGCGTAGGCGAAGTAATCGGCGCAGGTTCGCCAGACTCGAATGGTGTCGGCTGATTAACATTTTTTCCGGTGAGACTAGCTGCCCCCCAACCCAATCCTAGCGCAGCAACACAGGAGAGAAGTACTAGCCAAGTTTTCCCCAAAGCGTCTGCCAGCCCTGGTTCTGCTGGTAGCGGCGGGTTGAAATATGCTTGCTCTGGCTGTGGTGACCGATCTTGTCGGGGCACTGCGACTACAGTTGGCGGTGGCGCGATCGGTTCTACTACCGGAGTTGGGGGTAAAACAGTAGCAGGAAGAGGCGCGGAAATAGTTGGGGCAAAATTGCCAAAAGTCTTGGATGAGAGGGCTTCTAGGACATCCTGGGCCGATGAGAAGCGATCGCTCGGACGGAATTGGAGCATTCGATCGAACACACTATTCAACTGTGGTGTCAGGCGGATATGTTCGCGCCAATTCCAGCCAAAGTTCTGTGGATCGATCAAATCTGCTGGTTCTAGCCCTGTCAATAAGACTAAACTAGTAGCGGCTAAAGCATATAGATCGCTCTGAGGTGATACAATTCCCCGCTGCATTTGTTCGCTGGGTGCATAGCCAATTTTGCCCAGTCGCGTCGCCATATTATTACTATGCTCGTTATTCGGCAAATATTGGGTCGCCAAATTTACCGCAACCTGTTTGACACCGCCAAAGTCAATCAAGACAGGTAGCCCATCCATCGTTCGCTTGATGAGATTATCGGGAGAAATATCGCGGTGAATTACACCCAGGGAATGAATGTAAGTGAGTACGGGCAGAATTTTGGTGAGAAACTCGGTAATTTCGGTTTCACTAAACCGCCTACCCTCTTGTAATTTTTGCCGCAGGAGTTGTTGATAAGTTTCGCCGCCAATATAATCCTGCACCAAGAATAATTGTCCCACGCCATTTCGATTCGATCGAAACATTTCCCTAAATCTAGGAATCTGCGGATGTTGGAGCCGATACATTACTCCAGCTTCCCGCTCGAACAATTCTTGAGCCTTATTCAGCAAAGCGGTTCCCTGTGCTTGCGGTGCAAATTCTTTGAGCACGCACAATTCATTAAACCGATTTACATCCTCGCATAGATAAGTACGTCCAAATCCACCTCGCCCAATTTCACGCTGGATTCGATACCGATCGCCCAACACGATCCCAGCGGTCATTTCATTGGCGATCGTCTGAATTATCGTCGCCGGATGGGGATTAGGCGGCACGATTTCCATGCCACAAGATTGGCAAAATCGATTAGTGTCGGGATTTGGGTGTCCGTTGGGGCAGAATATAGTCATATTATTTAATCTTATTATTTAGGCGTAAATCGTAGTTAAAATGAGTATTACCAGCCGTAACTATACCCGTCATTCCGGTGGATAAATGTAACATTTTTCATCGTTGAAACGGTAACACGATTTCCGGTAATTAAAACCTCACACCCTTTGATGGTAGGAGTTTTAACTCGTGCAGTATATGTACCAGCCAATACATTCTTACGGTCTTTGGATAGCAGTACTTTCACGATGTCGCCTGCTTTAACATGAGTGAATACTGCTTTAGCTTTGGCGACAGCGGGAAAGCCTGAAGCATTAACCCGTCTGGCTTGTCGATTTCCATGCCCTGTGCAAGCGACGATTAACGGCTGATTCGTGCGTAATTTAATCGATGCGCCAGATTCACCAACACAAGCAGCATCAATACTGTGGGATTTTTCCAAGCCTTGAGAGCAGCGATTGAATTTAGTTCTACCCCCAGACCAACATTTAACAGATTCACGCTCCCATTTTTCTAATAAGTATTCACGAACCTCATATCCTAGTAATGAACCTTGTTGATATTCAGTGCCATTAATTTCAGGATTAACAATCTTCTGCATATCAAATCTAACTTGCTCAATCTCAATCGCCGTGACTGGACAATAGCACATGAATTTTTTAATCCATGTTTGTATGGTTAGCAGTCGGTGCTTCAAAGATGGAGCTAGCCAACCTTCTGGCTTTTGACGGTTAAATCGCTTGGCGCGGTAACGCAAGTTTCTTCCTCGTCTCCCCTTTCTAAATCCAGCACGTTTTTGTAGACCTGAACTAATTAGACTACCACGGTGTTTTAGTTCCATCCTAAATAGAATCTCATCACCACATTGAATTGCAAAACCAGACCATTTAGAACCAGGATCGATTTTGATAGAGTACTCTTTTGTTTGAGGATTTAAGACCTGATGATGAAGAATTAATGTATAAGGAAATTGGCGAAACATCGAAGCCTTACCTAGAAATTGAAGTTCTCTAGCACGGGCGGGATGAATTAAATCTAGACAGGTTTTGTCTGTATTTAATAAGAATACATAATTTTGCA
This sequence comes from Chamaesiphon sp. OTE_70b_metabat_96, assembly GCA_031376885.1. Lineage (GTDB taxonomy): Bacteria > Cyanobacteriota > Cyanobacteriia > Cyanobacteriales > Chamaesiphonaceae > Chamaesiphon. Next base: position 5,098 of record JANMEL010000266.1, read on the forward strand.
TTTCTGCATACTCCATTACTGGGTTAAGTTTGCTTTAATAATGCTCTTGGAGCTTGTCACTGATAGTAGTTTTCCACCTTCACAAACTAGGCAATGTTCTATTTACCAAACCGCTTAGAACTAGCGAATCCTATTGAGGTTATGACTCCAAGCAGCGTAGGCAGGTAATCTGCCTTAATCTGGTGATGCTGGTCAATTGAACTACTTCGCTTGACTACGAATTGTTTCGGTTTGTTAGCATCTCATGATTCGGAGAAAATATCTATCATTAGAATACCTTGCTCTGTCAATTCTCTCAGTCTAAATCTATCACCTTACATATGTCACAATTTCGCCGTTATTTTCTGACTAGTTTACTAGCAATCTGTTTCACGGCGATCGCCTGGAGCAATTTTACCCCAACTGCATTAGCGATGGGTGGTAAATTACCGTCGATCGACCAGCCTGCGCCCACATTCACCCTACCGACGAATACTGGCACAGGGAAAGTCTCTCTCGCTGACTATGCTGGCAAGTGGGTTGTATTGTACTTTTACCCCAAAGATTTTACATCCGGCTGTACTTTAGAGGCCCGCAGATTTCAACAAGATATTGCCAAATATCAACAACGCACCACCGAAATCGTCGGAGTGAGTGCGGATACTGTCGATTCTCATGCCGAATTTTGCGATTCCGAAGGGCTAAAATTTCCCCTTCTCGCCGATACCGATGGCAAGATTAGCAAAATTTACGGTTCTTGGTTGGGAGTATTTTCCATGCGCCATAGTTTTATCATCGACCCTAAAGGAGTCTTGCGCGCCACCTTTACCAATATCAACCCAGCTTCTCACAGTCAGGAAGTCTTGACTAAATTAGACCAGTTACAGCAGGTTTAGGATTTCGCCAAATTTGTCCCCAAAAACTATCCGCTCCTAGTATTACTCCTCTCTGAAAGATTGAGGAATAATACTAGGAGCGGTCTAGCGGGTCTGTTGACTGGAACCTGGCTGCTGAGAGAACATCTAGCAAAGCAGGAACGAATCTAGATTGATTCTATAGACAAACCGACAATAATCTAGAGGACAGTCCCAGCACTCAGCCGGCTAACTCCAGTTTCGAGACCCAGACGTGTACTACTTTCTATCATGGGCACCACCTCCTAATACGAATTGGTTAGTTGTACAGGAACAACGAGTAATTTACTACCTAAACTCAATCTAACACAGGTAATGAGAATTGGCAATGGGTCAGGGGATAGGGGATAGGGGATAGGGGATAGGGGGTCAGGGTTCAGGGTTCAGGGGGAGCGCAAATCCCTACCACCCTCCTACCCTACCACCCTACCACCCTACCACCCCCTACCCCTTTTCATGTGTGACTTCGACAATCATATGCACATTACCCCGTGGGGAGAAGTCGGCGGTGAGGGTAATTTGATGGGGGTCGGCGATGCTGACAAAATCATCTAGGATTTGATTGGCGACTTCTTCGTGGGAGATATATCGATCGCGGTAACTATTGATGTATAGTTTGATCGCTTTGAGTTCGACGACTTTTTGGTCTGGGACATAGTTGATATGAATAGTCGCAAAATCGGGATAGCCAGAAAAGGGGCACTTACAGGTAAATTCGGGGAGATCGATCGACACATTGTATCGTCTGCCGATCCGTGGATTGGGAAACGTAATTAATTCTCCCTCAATAATTGCTCGTTCTCCATACTTCATCTCAGTGGTGGGAGTGTCGAGGGTGGGTGGATTTGTCTGACTCATAGATAAAGACTGCTACGTAAGCGATCGCAAATATCAATTCTAGCGAGATTATCGATCTGATGTCTAACCTGCCGATCGATCTTTCCCCACCTAATTGAGATCGTGATTCTCGCCTACCCAGTCACTACAGGTATCGCAATTAGAACCATAGGGGTGCATTCCACAGACCAATAAATTTCCCCCATAAGTAGAACCATCATAGTAGATACAACCGACACAAGCTGGATGAGTTGTGGGATCGGCGACTGGTTTTGTGGGTGCGGGAATTTCCCAATTAAATGGTTGGGGTTCTTCAAATTCTAATTCAAATTCTTGCCAGAGTTCAGCGATCACTTCTTTAAGTTCGTCCCATTGGAGGTTGAGGATGTCCGTAGCTCCGGTGGTAACTTCTTCAACTAATTCGGTGAGTTCCAGGCGGACTTCATCAAATAGCGCAGTCAAATCTTTAAACACTGCGGCGATTTCATCTTGCCATTCTTCCATAGCGAACACCTAGTAATGATTGTGACGATCTGATTTTGTTAGGACTAGCGAGACAATTTGCCAACAGAGATCCCAACTAAGGAAGCCGAATATTGGTAAAAGGTGGGTCACTATGTCACTGAATTAGATAGAAATGATACCAAAGCTTAATTTTAACATTCCCTGTCCCTTACTCGATCGTGCTATCGAGACTGGATATTTTGTCAACGTTGGGCTAGAAATTTTTTGTAGTGATAAATGAGTTGTCCGGTTGTGTAGTGATATTTTGCAGCTCAAAGTAGTGCGAACGATCGGGATCGAGATTGAGAAATTTCACCTAGTTGTGGACATGCTCATGGGGAAAATTTGCTTTTTTCGATCGGGTGTCTAGGTAGATTGAGATAATTATTTTTGGGGAAACAGTTGTTTTGGCAATAATTTAGTGCATAATAAAGTTGATATCAAATTCATTTCACTATGGCCAAAACTACTGTAAAGTCTGATTCTCCCCAGACCAAAAAATCTGAAGCTGTTGAGACGATCGATTCAGCTAGCGAAAGTTCGATCCCAACAACCCCCCTAACTGGAAAGGCTTTGCTCCAAAGAGTCAAAGAACTTTCTCACCTTGCCAAACGGGAAACCGCTAAACAATGTGGCTATGTTAAAACGACCAAATCTGGCATCGCTCGCACCGATCTTTCTGGCTTTTATGATGCCGTGCTCACAGCTAAAGGTGTCAAACTAGACGAAAGCAGCAGAGACAATCGTGGTAAAGTAGCAACTTACAAGGCAACCGTTCACAAAAATGGTCAGTTGCTAATTGGTGCAGCTTACACTAAAGGGATGGGTTTGAGCGAAGGTGATATCTTCACCATCAAGCTCGGATACAAACATATTCACTTGATTCAAGATAATTAATCGTCAGATTGAATTGCGACTGGGTGAGATGAACTGAGGGGGCTTTGTAAATTCGGTCTTGGCGATCGCCAAGCATCGCCCCCAAAGATCGAGTTTTGGGGATGATCCTTATCCTTGCTTGAGTTTAAAGAGCAGGAACTGGGTGATTTGACGATTGATAAAGTTGTTGTCACTCACGAGAAGTAGAGATTGACTACCATCAGGCAGGCGAGCACCTAATGCCATTCCTTCTAGGTTGTCGATATAGATATTTAGTTGTTTGAGATCGAAGGCTAGTTGTTTTTGGATCGGTTGAATATTTTTATTACCATTGAAGCTAACAATATTGGTGGTATCGGTAGCCCCAGCAGTGCTAGCTTGAAATAGTTTAACCCGAAAGCCGAGTAGCCCAACCGATCGTTCGAGGGTGAGAAAATTTCCGCTAGTATCGATCGATTGAATCTCAGATAGTCCATGTGCTATGGCACCGACTGGGGGAGGATCTAATTGATAGAGATGTTCGCTGACTAGTTCGGGTTTATCGGTGATGAGATAATGCAACCAGCGATTTTTTGACCCAACTAATTTACCATCTTTGCTCAGTTGGGCTATTTCTTTATCTTGAGTTAATGCTGATTCGGTTGCGGCAAATAACCGTAGTGGTTCGCCACTAGCAGGAAGAGTACCTGTAGGGCTGAGTGTAATTCCTTCAAATGCTAAATTTTTTTGCATCCCGCGTTTATTTTCAGAGTCGGGGAGATACCGCAGGGGAATAGGTACGGTTTTTTTGGCTATTCCGGTTTTGAGGTCAAATTCCTTCAGAAAGGGTAGAACGTTCAGATCCCTGTGACCCTCACTGGAGATGAATACGGTGCCTTCAGGGGTCAGGGCGATGGCTTCAGGGTCGATTGTAGCAGCTTCATATTGCTTGCCATCAGCCTCTTTGAGGAAGGTGACATCGGTAATGTCTACTTGCTGAAATTGGATTTGTTCGGGATTGGTCGTATCTAGCTTGAGTTTGAGGGTGTAGAATCTGGCGGGAGCTTTTTCACTGCGATCGTCGGAGACCACATAGTATAAGTCTTTTTGGCGATCGTACGTGAGTCCAGACAAGCCGCCAACTGAGGTATTTTTAAAAACCGAATTTTTGGGTAGTTGGTATTCACCGATATATTCGATCGATATTTTTTTGAATACTCGACTACTAGTTTCACCAAGAGATTGACTACAGGATGTGAGGAAGATCCCGATAGTCATTAAGCATAATAATCCGCCGATCGAAACTGCCTGAGCTAAAATCCTTCTGCCAACAGGCTGGGATCGATCGCGATGATGAAAATATTGAGTCATGGGGCGGAGAACTCCTTAATGTCCAAATATGTGGCGATCGGTAATGGCTACACAGTTATAATAGATCGTCTGTTAGACATTTTAACTTTTAAATTCTCAACTGTATGGCATCCTCAATGTTATCTGTGCCGATTAATATCAAATTTGATGAAGCTATTGCGCTGACTCAGACTTTCCTGGCTAAGTTAAAAAGTGACGATTTGACTGACGATAAAATTCTAAATTTTGTCTCTCAATTGGTTCAAACTCCAAATGGGGCTAGAGGATTTTTTGTCACCTATCTAACTGCACCGGATCCAATTTGCGTTGGCGTAGCCTCTCCTTTGGAGAATCGTCCTCATCCAGAGATTATCACCGCCTTAAAAACTCATCCAGAGATCGCCGCCGATTTACTAGTAAAAAATCTAGCGATGTCTACAGCACAACAACTTTATCACCACCGACGAAACGATCGAGAAATGGTTGCATCTTCAGGGATGGTAGCGACACGAACGACAAAGATTATTCAAGAATTGAATCTTCCTCAAATTCAAGAAATGTGCCGAGAATTGTTGACAACTTGTCGAACTGGCAGTGGTGACTATGCCGAATTTTTGGTCAGATGGGGATATGATGACGAACAGAAAAAAGCGATCGAACAAGTATTAATGGTCTTACTTTCATAGGTAGATTGTACATGCGGTAGTAGATCGAAAATCAACTACCGCATTAATATTCTGCCATTGCAGATTCTAAATGTTTGATGAGAGTTGCTTGAGGTAATGGCCCATGAATATGTTCCCAGGGGAGAATGCGATCGGTATTCCATGTTTGATGAACGTAGAAATCTAATTCGGGAAGTTGTCCGCGTAGCTCTTTAAATGCGCGACGATAACTACCGATCGAATCGCCATAATTGCGGGTGAGTTCGAGGATATGGGAGATGCGGCGATCGCCTCTAGAAATTAGGGCTTGAATTACCGACCAATTATAACTTTCGGGCCGAAAGTCGATCCCTTGAGAGGTAAGTTGTTTCTGAAGTAACTTTAATCTTTTTTCAGCATCTTTATTGACTCCAAACCATTGAAATGGGGTATGTGCCTTGGGAACAAAAGTGCTGCACCCAAAGGTAAGGCGTAAACCTGGTGCGGCTTTTTTGAGCGATTTTAACATAGCTACAGTCTCATCTAAATCGCCCATGTCTTCTCCAGGTATTCCGGCCATCCCATAGAGTTTTAATGCCTTGAGACCGCCTGCTTTGGCATTAATTGCTGCTTGGATTATTTCGGCAGTTTCAAGCTTCTTGTTGACGATTCTCCGCACTCGTTCGGAGCCACTTTCTACGGCAATAGTTATCGATTTACTATCCCGTTTCGCGAGAGTTTCAGCTAGTTGAATGGTGACGGTATTTGTCCGAACTGAGGATAAACTCAAGCGGATATCATCATACTTAGGTTGGCTCAAATGTGATAACAATTCGGGAAATTCGGGATGTTGAGTAACAGAAGCACCGAGCAATCCTAACCGATTGGTAACTTTCAAACCACAATCGATCGCCGGAATTAGAGAGTCTTCAATATTAGCGACTCGAAATGGTAACGTGAGATAGCTTGCCAAACAAAAACGGCACATTTCGGGACAACTCCGCACAACTTCGACCATGAAGATATTTTCCCATGCAGCTTTTTCGGTGACAACTGAGGAAACAGATAAAGTATTACCGCGATAAGTTTGCTTGCGAACTATTGCAGGCACATTACGATCGATCGGCACGATACTAGTAATATCGCCATCATTATATTCGACTTGATATAAACTAGGAATATAAATCCCTGGAACTTGAGCTAAATGATGAAGCTTGGTTGGGCGATCGGCAGTTCTAACTTCCTGATAAGCATTAATAAAATTGCCTAATAAATCCTCTCCATCGCCAACTAATATCACATCAAAAAAATCAGCGAATGGTTCTGGATTCGCACTTAAAACTGGCCCACCACCAAAAATTAGTGGATCGTTATCACCCCGTATCGTACTTCGCAGCGGAATTTCCAAAAATTCTAATAAGTTCAGAATATTCACATAATCTAATTCCCATGACAGCGAAAATCCAACTAGCTCTGGATTTCTCGGCAAAGACTCATGAACATCGGTAAATAGCCTGCTCACATCCAAATCCGATCGCATCGCCAAAGTTGCCCACACCACCTGATAACCCAAGCTAGTAATCCCGACTGTATACTCATTCGGAAAAGCAAAAATCAATGGTACCGCATCTAGATTTGGCGACGCTGGGGTAAATAATAAATGTTCGGCACTAAAGACAGAATTGGACACAGGGTATGAGATGATGATGACAGTTGAGTCTAATAATTATAATCGATTTGCTATCGATCCCGCTACGAGAGCATTGCAACAAAACTTGTATTTTGACAAGTGACGATCGAGTGTTATCATTCAATTGACCAATTATAATCTATACAGTAATTTGCAGCCATTTCGAGATTGTGTTGTAAAAAATACTAAGAAAGTAGAGAAAAATAAAAGATGTTTTTCAAAAAATTTAGAGACAAATTTAAAGCAAACGCCGCACAGATATTCGGCAACCGTCGGATCTTTAAATTAGATGTAGACCCCGAAGCTATTTGGTCAGCTTACTTAGGCGGGTTTAGCGAAGAAAATCGACAGCTTAATAACTGCAATGCTTGTCGCAGATTCCTCCAAAATTTTGGCGGGCTAGTAACAATTTCTGATTCGTATGAGCTAACTAATTTATGAAACTTTGAAAGCGATAGTTATTTCCAACCCTCAGTCGATGCCGTTCGGAACTATCTAACCGACAAGCGAATTAAAGAAGCTTTAGTTATTGAAAACAAGGGATTGGGTATCGAGAAGAATGCCAGTAAATTGGGTTGGCATCATCACTTGTATCTGGAATTACCGCAATCTTTCCGACCGACGATCGCGCCTAATATCGGCTCGCTGCTAAACGATAGTCGGACTGGAAAGGCTGTATACCAACGTGCGTTAGAAGAAGTAACTCAAAGTGCTGTACATACGGTACTCGATTTAATTCATGAGAACGCTCTTTACCGAGGGGAAGAATTTAAAGAGTTGTTAATGGCTTTTAAACAAGCTAAAATTAAGTATGAAAGTCTGAACGAATGGGGTAAAGAAAACCTCTGTTGGCTGCAAGAACGTGGAGCACTATCGGACATTCGCAGTAGTGTAATCGGCACGCTCCTTGTAGAACTATCCGAACCCAATGCCAATGTCGAACAAGCTGTCAAAGCTTACGAATTTAAAGTGGCTCCGACGAATTACCAACGCCCAAAAGCTGTAGTAACTGGCAGGATGTTAGACGATGCTAAAGCTACCTTAGAATCGTTAGGATTGGAACGATCGATCTATCGGCGGTTTGCTTTACCGACAGATCTTAACGTCACGGATCTGTTATTTGTATGGAGAGTCAGCGGTATCGGCAACATTTTTGAGGAAGCTAAAAAGGATATCGATGTCGATATCTCAAAACTTAAATCGGTGCCGATGCTTACTCTCCAAGAATTATTAAACCAAATCCAAACCGCCAGCTCCCTAGAGATATTACTAGAAAACGAGCAGGAAGCCAACATGTTTAGCCTCGTGACGGCAACTTATCCAGAGAGTCCGAGTTTATTTAAGTGGTCTAATCAATTCAGTTGGACTTATAATAATGGAGTTGCCGACTCAATCCGCGAGCGAGTCAAAAAAGCAGGCGGCAATATCTCTGGACTGATTCGCGTATCCTTGGCTTGGAATACTCAGAGCGATCTCGATCTCCACATCCAGGAACCAAAGCACCATATCTATTACGGAGCGAAGATATCTCCCTACACCAAGGCTAATTTGGATGTGGACGCTAACGCAAGTGAGATCGTACCCAATCCTGTCGAGAATATCATTTATCCTCACCAAGCAAAAATGTCGCAAGGTGAATACTCGATTTATGTAGTAAACTTCAACGATCGCGAACTAACCGACAACTTCACAGTAGAGATCGAGATGAACGGCACTACACACACTTACGTGCATAACGGCATCATCAGAGTAAAGCAAGAAGTACCAATCGCTAAATTTAGTTACGTTGCCGGAACTTTGAAACTGGAACCCTCCGTCAAAATGTCCACAACAGGAGCCTCGAAAGAGATCTGGGGATTGCGAACTCACAGATTCGTCCGCGTATTAAGTGCCTTTTACTCCCCAAATTATTGGGGTGAGAACGCAGTTGGTAACAAGCACGTCTTTTTTCAACTAGAGGGTGCTACTAATACCAGTCGCGCCTTCCCCTTTTTCAACGAACAGATCGATAGTAATCTCACCCGCAATCACAAGCGCGTATTTGAAGTACTCGGATCGAAACTGACAGTAGAAAATAACGGGCCTCAAGTCAGCGGACTTGGCTTTTCTACTACCAATCCAGCTACATTTCTTTGTAAGCTAGACGGTAAGGTAATTAAGGTAACTAACTAATAATTAAGGTAAGAAAACATGGACAACATTTTTGCTCAGGCAACCCAACGCAAATTAAGATTCACGCTTAACGGCAGCCCAGAAGCGATCGCCAAACCTGGTAATCTGAGTACAGAAGATTTATGGGACTTAGGTTTAGACGATCTCGATCGGATCGCGATGGTTTTAGACACTCGAATCCGTACGACTCCAACAAAAAGTTTCGTTAAGGAAGCAACTGAGAGTAGTCGCGAATTAACCGATCTGAACTTAAAGCTACAGATTTTGGTCGAGATTATTAACACTAAGAAGGCTTTAAAAGAAGCCAATGCCGAACGAGCCAAACAGCAACAACAAAAAGAATTGATTCGATCGGTCTTAGCTGATAAGCAGGCTAAAGCTCTTAGCGATCTGAGTGTTGAAGAATTAGAAGCACGACTGAAACAGTAGCGATAAAATCCCATATGTCAGAGGCAGTCACATTATGAGTAGTTCGCAACTTTTGTCACGCATCTCGATTAATCCTAATATCTGCGTCGGTAAACCCTGCATCAAGGGACATCGAATTTGGGTATCGCTCATCCTCGATTTTTTGGCTAGCGGCGCAACCATAGCGGAGATTCGAGAAGACTATCCTCAACTCGAAACGGAAGATATTCTAGCCTGTATCGCTTATGGTGCAGAAATGTCAAGAGTACGTTTTGTTGATATTCCCATTGAGTCAGCAGCATGAAAATGAAACTCGATGAAAATATTGGAAAGCGGGGTCAAGCCTTACTGAAGAATGCTGGGCATGATGTCTGTACTATCCTAGAGCAAAACCTCCAGTCAGCTCCCGATCCTACCGTGATTGAGGTGTGTCGGGTAGAACAGCGATGTCTAGTGACTTTGGATTTAGATTTTAGCAATCCACTTCAATATAATCCTAGTGAATATAGTGGCATTGCTGTGTTACGATTGCCAAGACGACCAGAACCGCAAGACTTACTCGACGCGATCGAGACTTTGATTAATGCTTTGAAAACTGAAACAATCGATCGAAAACTTTGGATTATTAAGCGTGGGCAAATTCGGATTTACCAGCAAGAGTCCTTGGATTTGGATATTACATACGCCACTGACCCCGAATAGCTGGTAGCATCGATTTATGACGATTCCGATTCATCGAAAATAACGTCTATATCCCTCCGTCCATGCAGAACTCGCACAACCTCAACCGTTGTTTCCAGGATTCGATAAAAAATCACAAAATCTCCAGCAGGATAACTTCTCAACCCTACTAACAATTCATCTCGCACTCTACCAGAACTAGGAAACTGTGCCAGCAATCGAAATTTAGATTCGAGCTTCGCTAATGTGCTATCGGCAAAAGGCAATCCACTATATTCAGCTAAACCACGCCAAATATCTCGCAAATCTTGTTTGGCGATTTCCGCAAATTGAATTTGAAAGTTCATGTCGCCGATCCTAACTCAGATCGACCTTGCGTTCTAATCTCGTCAAATAGCTCGTGGAGATTATCCTGACTATATTCTGTTGATTGTCCTCGATCGAGTTCCTCAATACCAGCTCCTAGATCCTGACGCAATTGAGCTAGTTTGAACGATTGTAGTTCGGTTTCCATCGATTTGATGCGATCGATTAACGATTGAAATGCGCCAGCTTCTTGCACTACGACAGCAGCTTTGCCATTAACTGTCAGTACTAGTGGTAACTGCGTCGCTTGAAGTTGCTCGACATAGGCGTTGGCATTACGCTTGAAGTCTGTGAGTGAGTGGATGTTGCGAAGATCGATATTCGACATCAAATTAAGTGTTGAATTCAACATCTCAATTATAACTCTCATCCGTAAGGGGTGCAGACATCGGATAATTCACCAACGACCCGAATCAAGTATAAGCTTTTTCTGTTTGAGGATCTCTCTCATAGCCATCATTCAGATCGACTTTCTCAAGAATTTCTGTTACTTTTTGCTGCTGTTCTTCTGGCGAAATCCATTCAAATACAATATCATTTTGCTGGCCATCGATCGGTTCTGTGTGTCCGCGCTCTCCTGATAGAAACATTATGGGAATGCGATCTGGAAAGGCGGCACAAGTACCATCAAATCTATAGTACTTACAGATTGGACATCCTATTTTTTGATGATTCATAGTTTCTCCACTTTGTGTATGACTACTTGTTCTTTATCAAAGATAATAACCAAAGTTCCTACCCCACGAATCTCAATCGAATCAAAACCTCGATCGAGCAGAAGTTTGCTAATTACTTTTGCCTGCTCATCATCATAAGGAATGCGTTCGCGATCCTGAAACCTCAAAAACTCGATACTGCTTTGAAATATCTTCGGATTATTCGATTTAACCATGACTGTCAAAAGTCTAGGTTCCGATGCGTCTGCATATTGCACTGCATCAATTATATTAAAAGCGAGATAGAATCCATTTCCGTAACTGTTGACAAGATTGGAATCAACTACGATTCCCCTACTGATAATGCTTTGAGCATTTCTGCGGCTAGTACCATGATAAAAGTCTTGTCCTTGGTAGTAGCTATCTCTAGTATATTCCTCCGCTTCAAATTTTGACATCATTGGCTTCCAGTTCACCCGTCTTCCTCAATCCAACTACTTAATTTTTTCACATAACCAAGCACGTATCGATCGTAACCGTTAGGTAATCGTTATTTAGATCGCCGTTAAAATGCGCCACTGACCCAGAATAGCTGGTAGCATCGATCGTACTAGCTATACTAAAGGCGAATATATTTATGACTACTGCGGTTCAAACTCCAGCCTTTGCCGAGGGGATTCAGTATTTTGGGGAACTGTTACCAGGGTTCGAGACTCATGGGAAGACACCCGTTATCGGTGATGGGCAAACCAGCATCGCCGATGCAAATGCTCCTGCTGCTGCTTTTCAAACCCTGCTCTATGCTGACGCGCTGCGTTATCTCACCCTGCAAGTCTGCGCGAGTAAAGCATCGGGACATCCCGGCGGATTTGCCAG
>JANMEL010000006.1:0-21360 GCA_031376885.1 Chamaesiphon sp. OTE_70b_metabat_96
GGCTTGTACTGAGCGAAGTCGAAGTAAGCAAAACCCAACCAACCCCGCCAACACCCTAGAGATGTTGGGTTTTCTCCAAAGGAGACGCTACGCGAACGAGGCTCAACCCAACCTACGATAAAAGATTTGTCCGTCAATCAGCCACCTAAGTCAAAGGCGGTACATTCTTTGGCCCAAAAACAACGCCAGGATTATCTCGTTTGAGTTGTTCTTCAAATCCCCAACAAGCATTGTCGGGTGTCTTGAGTAGGGTAGTCTTGGCTTGACAGTGTTCGGATAAAATTTGGGCGACTGTGGAAGTCAATAGTCGATCGCGTTTTTGATATGCAGACTCAAATAATTTAATCGACTGCTGTAGCTCGTTATTGTTTCTAGGTTTACTTTCTCTCCCTCTAATCGCGAGGATTTGGGCTTTATAATAAATTAGTTCGGGATTATTGGGGGCAAGTGAGCGAGCAGTATCGATCGCGGCCATCGCTTTATCATACTCCTTCAAGTCCCGACGGCCGATATAAATGCCCCGATAAGCGAGATATTTGGGTTCGGCATTTTGGAGCTGTTCGATCGCCTGATTGGTATCGGAAAATGGTACATTCACTGCTAGCAGCAGATCCATATAACCCTTAATCAGATTCAACTCTGGATCGTTAGGCGCGAGTTTTTTAGCCTCATCCATATATTGGAATACCTGTTGGAGCTTATTTAGAGCACCCAGAGCACCATTTTTTTTCATCTCATAAGCTGCACCAATTGCCAATCCCACCCCCTGATACAGATTTCCCCGCACCGGATTAGCTTTCATCAAACCTTTCCCCATGAGAAAAGTTTTCTCGCCATATGTCTTGACTGTTTCTAGATCTCCCGCGCTAAAAGGATAGAGTGTACTCATAGCATAAACTAGCGGTTCTTTAGGTTCGCTCTTTTGCGCCGCATCTAGATGTAGTTTAGCTTTGGCGTAGTCACCATCTTTAAACATGGCTTCTTTGGCTCTCTCGATATCAGAACCCTGACGAGCCTGAGTTCCCCCTTTGGGGAATACCATATTACTATCCCCTTTAGGCTTGGCTGATGGCTTGGATTGTTTGGGATTGGCTGCTGCTGGGGTAATAGTTAGGTTGAATTGACTCATCGGTGCGACGATCGCCGATTGAGCTAAAGTAAGACCAGTAGCTAGAGCGATGAGAATCTTTTGGGGGAGTAACTTCAATTTCATGAGTGGAGGGCAAGAGGGGAAGGTAAGTAAAATTATTTGACTATTAATCAACCTCAATAGTTTTGGGAACTGACAGAGATTCTAACCACTTTTTTGATAACTGGGCACTAGATTCGCTATATACTATATGGCTTGGACGAGGGAGTCGATCGGATGTTCCGCAAGCAACTTAATCGAGATTGTAAGATCAGTATTCCCCTCAACGCCGATTCTTTACCTTTGTTCTATGCTCCAACTCAAACACCTTTCCTACCATCCACCCGCAAGCGATCGAGCGATCCTCAAAGATGTTAACTTAGAATTACCACCTCAAAACTTGGGTTTGGTGATTGGCCCTAGTGGTTCGGGTAAGAGCACCTTATTAGAGATTCTATCAGGGTTGGCAAGTGGAACTAGTGGGGGAGTATATTGGCGCGATCGAGTCTTAACCGCCGAAAACCTCCAGCAATTGGGCGGACTTGTATTTCAATTTCCCGAACGACATTTTTGTACAAATACTATCTTAGAGGAGTTGCGGCTCGGACATCCAGAATTGGGTGCCGAAAGAGTAGAAGATGCCCTTACTTCTGTCGGCTTGGCAAGTCTCCCTTTGAGTACATCACCACACGCTCTCAGCGGCGGGCAACAGCGACGATTGGCTCTCGCGGTGCAATTAATCAGACAACCCAATTTACTGCTCTTGGATGAGCCGACAGCGGGCTTAGATTGGTCGATGCGTCAGCAGTTGGTGAGTCTACTCGCCGAACTAAAACAGGAGTGGACATTATTGATTGTCACTCATGATGCCGGAGATTTACTCGCAATTGCCGATCGCTGTTGGCAGATCGATCGAGGTGAATTGACTGTGGTAGATCCCCAGCGTCTGAATTGCGCGTAGGTTGGGTTGCGCTCAAGCTTAACCCAACCTACACCCCAACATTCTTCAACCATCTACAAATGTTGGGTTGTCTCCCGACGGAGAGGCTCTTACCTAACGGTAGGCTACGCCAACGGTTACATTTTTCAACCCAACCTACCTAAAAGATTTGTCGAGATCGACCCCCTAACCCCTGACCCCTGACTCATGAATTTACCATCAATCTCTAATTCTGACTGTTTGCCAAATATGGATGAGCTGTGGCGACAGACAACAAATTGGTCGCCAAATGACGAACAACAAGTTCAATTCCAATCTTTATATACCGCAGTGGTGACTGCAAATAAACAATTAAATCTCACCAGAATTACCGAATCACAAGAGTTTTGGGAAAAACATCTATGGGACTCTGTTCGAGGAGTTGGAGAATTTATTACTAGTTCAGAGCCATTGAATCTAATCGATATTGGTACTGGAGCTGGATTTCCTGGGTTGCCTTTGGCGATCGCCAAACCAGATTGGCAAGTAACATTAGTCGATTCGACTGCCAAGAAAATTGGATTCATTCGATCGACTGCTCCAGAAATTGGGTTGACGAATACTCATCCTTTGATTAGTCGAATTGAAGATGTGGGGCAAGATAAACAACATCGTCATCAATACGATCTAGCTCTAGTTCGTGCTGTAGCTAGCGCAAATATTTGCGCTGAATATGCCCTAGCTTTGGTGAAATTGGGCGGAAATGCGATTCTCTATCGTGGGAATTGGACGGAAGAAGAGACAACTAGTCTAGAAGTGGCGGTAGGCAAATTGGGTGGAGAAATTAGCAAGATCGATCGATTTACTACGCCGATTAGTAATAGCGTTCGTCACTGTATTCGGATCCACAAAATAGCCGCTACTCACCCATATTATCCCCGTGCTGTTGGTATTCCGACTTTGAAACCTTTATAAGGTATAGCAGGGGTCAGGGGTGAGGGGACAGGGGTCAGTTTGGGAAAGCTGACCTACGAATGGTTTGTTGGCGTAGCCTCCGCCAGAGCGGAAGCATCTACAGATGTCCTAACCGCCCTGGCGGTTGCCATACATCTGTCCGAACCGCCCTGGCGGTTGCTATATATCCAAAGGTTTCAAAGAAAAAAGCCCTTGGATATATTAAACCTCCTGAAAAAACCAATTAAGAAACCCTCAATATATTGCACTTTTCCCTATCCCCTATCCCCTATCCCCTATCCCCTAATTTAGACGATCGCAAGATAACTGCTAAAATCTCGATCGACAGATCTCAATCCAGTTTTGACACCACTCCGACGAATACCACCCGTATCGATATCAAAGCCGACAATTTCGCCATCCAATTCGGGGATAATTCGACATGCGTAAAGTCGATCGGTTTCGGGTAATAATACTTGGGGATGTTGCCCAAAAAAGCTGAATGGAGATGGGGAAAATAAGCCATGTAAACCGCCGCTGCGATCGGTAGAAGGTGCGAAATCATTTTTTGCCCAGCAACTATACACGAGGGCATAATTATCATCTGTCGATCGATACAATTGCGGTACTTCCATCTCTGAATAATAGCCAGGTTGACAGATCGGATCGAGGTATTCCCAGTCTTCAAAGCTATTATTTTTGGCTTTTAATAGTGCTACTGCACCTTTTCGACCTAATGGTTGATTGCGGTCTTTTGCTGATAATAACATATAGATCTGTCGATCGCAGCAAAACAAAAATGGATCGCGCCAAGCATGAGTGGTGGTATCATCATGAATGTGACGAATTTCGTAAGGTGCTTGGGGTTGGATCCGAATATTGGGCATCCGAAACCACCGATCGAAGCTGTGGAGATGAGGCGTAAATACCGCGCCAATATTTTGAGTCATTCCATTATCGATCGCTTTATCTCTAGATGTATAAAACATCAAAAATCCATTCTCAACTTTAATAATATCCCCGCTCCAAATTGCTGTATTATCCCAACGATCGGTATGTGCCGCTAATACTCGATCGACATGCCATTCGATCGACAAGAAATCTTTGGTAGTTGCATAGCCAACTTGGGCACTAAAATGATGTTGCTCATCAGCGACTAGAGCTAGATCGGCATTGAGGTAAAACAGATGAAAAATTTTGGTCTCTGGCTCGAAATAATACCAAAAATCCCAGACATGACGATCTGGATGTTGCAACGAAGGATAGACAGATTGTGGAGCTAAACAGGGCATTTTCTAGAATTTAACAATTCAAGGGAGGATAATTGATTCAAGCTAAATTTACCATAGTCAAAATTCTCGGATTCGATCCCAAGCATTGGTAGATTATGGCAGTATGAAAGTAGATAGTAGAAATTGGATCGACGAAGGATGAATGGTGGGGTTAGGAGTAATGAATCATTTTCGCCAAATAAGTTTCAGCCGATCGATATTATTTAGAATACCCAAGCCATGACAGACAAACAAAGTTTAGTCAGATTTGTCAGATTTTGGATCTCCAAATCTTTGAGCTGAATGCCTTGCGCCAACAGATCTAGTTTGCTGCTAAAATAGCGATCGATGAGTAGCAGACGTAGGGCTGAGATTGATGAAAGTGCGGTCTCTAATTATCACCATTGTGACTGGAGTTATTGCCCTATTGATTGTAGGGGCTAATGCCTATGGATGGGTAGCCGAACATCGATCGTTATTACTTCTCAACCGCACCATTACACAGCCACCAGCCACAGCGATCTTTGTGCCAAAGAGAGCTGCTGCGGTGATTTCGCTCTTGGCGAATATCGAAGATTTGGAAAATTTACACCGTTTGGTGACACCCGCAAATCGACGGCGATTGGAATACCACGCGATCGCCAACTGGAAAAAGCAGCTCGCCGATCGAATACACTTAGACTATCAGAGAGAGATTGCACCGTGGTTGGGTACAGAAATGACCCTGGCGATTACGGATCTAGATGGCGTTGGCGTAGCCTCCGCTTGGCGGAATCGACAGGCTGAAAATCCCTCTGAGTCTGGCTATCTAACTATCCTCACCAATCGTAATTGGCAGGAGATGCCTCAGCCTGGATATCTGGCGATCCTTACCAGCCGCAATTCCAAAGTTAGCACTCAAACAATTCAAGCCTGGTGGGATAAACAGGTGGCTGACAAAAGATTAAACTTTGAGACTTACCAAGGGGTAAAGATTGGTTATAATCGTCGTGACAAGTTGGCTAGTGCGATGGTGGCGAGTAAATACATCCTCTTTGCCAATCATCCCAAGGTACTGCGGGAAGCAATTAATAATCTTCAGGCGACTAATCTGAGTATTTTGGACAACCCCACATACCAAAAACTGCTCGCCGCCAATAATCATCATCGCATCTTTGTGGGTTATGCCAGCTCGATCGAATTAGCTCCTTGGCTGGGAAAAGAAGCAGGGGAAAAGTATCCTCAAGCTGGATTTAATCTGGGTATCGATCGACAAGGGGCAATCGCTGACATCGTTTTCTACCCCACTGCCGATCGCAGCACTAATTCCGTAAGTTCAGTCGAGTCGATTGCCGCTCTAAAATATCTACCGAGTCAGAGTACAATAGCGATCGCTGGAATAGACCTAAGCGATTGGCATCGGCAATTTACTAATATTGTACCACCACAGGGGCAACTATTATCCCTAGTCGATCGATCGGTCAGCAAAATTAGTACTCAAATCGGCATCGACTTGACCAAAGATATCTTCAGTTGGGCAACAGGAGAATATGCCCTCGCTGCTCTTCCCAACCCAAACCGTAAAGCCACCGATTGGGTATTTATCGCCGAACGTACCCAGGCAGAACTAGCCGATGGTGCGATCGCGCATTTTGACGAATTAGGCCGTCTTGCTGGCTATAATGTGGGGCTGCTGCCTTGGCAAGAGCGATCGGTAATTGGATGGACAAAACTCGCCACCGAAACTAATCCCACCAATGTGACCCAATTAGTCGCCCAAGTGCCATTTACTCACACCATCCTCGATGGATATACCATCTTGGCGAGTTCCGTCGAAGCAATGGATAGTACCATTAAAGCGATCGATAAAAAGTCAGTACTAGATACCGATCGATATCACCGCGCGATCGACCTCATCAGTGCAAATCAGACTGGCTATCTCTACGGCAATTGGAATACCATCCAATCTTTACTACCCAAATCACCTCAAATTCGCTCGATCGGTGAAGGCATCTTTTCTGGATTACCTAATATTAGTTTGAATAGCTATACCGAAGCTGGAACCCAACGCATCACTATTTTATTGCAAGTAGATTAAATTATTCCCAACTGGTGTAAGATGCAAGTATGCGATCGACTCTTGTGGATTCGTAATCTTAATTCTTTAATTAGCCTGAAAAAATAAATAAATCAATGAGGAAAATCTTAGTTGTCGAAGATAGTCAAGCCGAGAGAGATCTAATAATTTTATTTTTAGAAAGAAATAATTACCAAGTTATTTGGGCAACCAATGCCACAGATGGCATAGAATTAGCAGCAAATCAAAAGCCAGATGCAATTATCACCGATATTACAATGGAAGGGATCAATGGCTTTGAATTTGCTCGTCTACTAAGAGTATATCCCGATACCGCGCAAATCCCGATCGTTGCCTGCACTGCACGCGATCGAGAATTGGATAAGCTTTGGGGTCAGAAACAGGGGATGGATGTCTATATTACCAAACCATATTCTGAAGCGGATATAATTAACGCGATCGAATCGGTGCTTAAATAATTAATAATTAATAATTAATAATTGGGTTTGGAGGATGGGGTTTCGATCGGTACACTTAGATTATCGCTTTGCGAATGTTCGCTGGCGTAGTCTTGCGGAAAGCATTAACCCAACTCTCAACTCTAACCCTGGCAAATCCAGGCACCCCAATAGTAGGGAGATTGCCAAGGTTGAGTATCTGCTGAAGTATGAAGATCGATCGCCCCAATAGCTTCTAACCCCTCAATTCCAGCCTTACCGATCGATGTAGTGCGTAACTCAGCGATCGAAATATTGCGGATATAGTTCTGGGCTTGATGTAGTGCCTCAGCAGGGGGAATACCTGCCTTGTACAAGTCAAAAAACCGCTCCATCAACAGGATCGACGCATTCACAGGCACATCCCACAGACTGACGATCGTGTGTTTGGCACCTGAGAGGGCGAAGGCACGGCGCAAACCAAAAATCCCTTGTCCAGTCTTGGTATCGCCCAGCGCGGTGCTACAAGCGACGAGAACCGCTAGCTGAGTGCCCCAGAGATTGAGCTGGGCGATGTCATGAGCGAGGAGAACACCATTGCCGACTTCGGGGGCGAGGGGATGGTTTTGGAGCCAATGATTGGCTCCGGTGAGGGCAATTCCACAGCGACGCA
The DNA here is from genome assembly GCA_031376885.1 of Chamaesiphon sp. OTE_70b_metabat_96. Lineage (GTDB taxonomy): Bacteria > Cyanobacteriota > Cyanobacteriia > Cyanobacteriales > Chamaesiphonaceae > Chamaesiphon. The sequence goes on from JANMEL010000006.1 coordinate 7,440, forward strand.
TGGGATTGAGTTCTTTGGTAACGTCGTGGGATGGGGAATATTTGGCGAGGTGGTTGTCGATTTTGGGGAGGAGAGCGCGATACCAATCGGCGTTATCAGAATTGGGATTGTTTTTCAATCGTTGTTGTAATTGGGTGCGAAAATCTAGATCGATCGCATTGCCATATTTCGCAATTACTTTTTCATCATCTGCCCTAGAGCAACTATATAGCTCATTCCAAGCATCCTGTTGTTGGCGATAATAAGTATTCTCATAAGCGAAACCGTGAGTCGCGACAATGAGAATTTCTGGTGACTGTTGTTGGAAAATCGAGCTGGTAGCTTGGATATCTAGATAGGGAGTGACATCGAGTTTTTGGGCGATCGATCCGATTAGTTTCTGGGTGATTTCCATCCGCAGGAAATTACCACCCATAATCGATTCTAAGTGTTTTTCAGGATGGGCAATAGTTGGCAATATCTCCGCGCTACCATAATCGTAATCTGGATCGCCGACGAGAATTGGCGCACTAGCAACAGCCGTCGGTAACGCTGACATTGTGCGATCGATCTCTTGGTGACGACGACGTAGATCTCGTGCGGCGGTGAGAGTTTCGACGCGATATTTGTCAATTACTCTCGTTCCCGATTCATCGAGGGGCAGGGTGGCAAATGGTACCCGATAAAGTTCGCTATCGGCAGCAAAAATTAGTGTCTCAGTATCGGGAAGATGTTGTAAAATTGGGTCGAGAATTGCCGATCGTAATGTACAACCAGCGATAATTTCAGCAGCGATTTTGGTGTTGATCGATGGTGTTTCGGCTTCCTCTTCGTCATCGTCCATGCCCATTGTCTTATCACGTTTTGAGACAACACTGCGATATTTCTCGATCGCTAGATCGATCGGTTCTGCTAATCCCAAATCGATGAGTCTCACAGGTAGATCTAGATCTGCACTGACAACAAAAGCAATATAACGCGCTGGTTGCCACGTAGAATCCTCTGGAGCTGACTTCTGGAAGTTATACTCACGAAATTGAAAGAATTCGACTAATTGAGTCAGTGGGGGCAGATAGAGGGCGATCGCTTGACGATTGATATCCAGGGATTCGGCTTTGATTTCTGGTACTTGTCGCGATAGCTGCTGCTGAAGTCGTTTGCATTCGGTTTCCAATTGTCTGCGGGTAACATCATCGCCAGTATGGGAGAGTTGGGTTTTGAGTAGCTCCCATCTGTCGAAAGTATCGCGCAGGTGGGGATAACGGTTGGTATATTGGGTACGGTTGAGAATGGTAGATGCGATCGTACTAGCCGCTTTGCGTTGGAGAATCGCGTCGAAAAGAGTTGCCACCGCAACGGGATTTTCTGACTGATACTTAACGACAAAAGAAGTGAATCCCTCTAAAGATGAGTGCAGGGATTCTAGCAGAATTAATTGATTTTCTGGTGTTGTATAGGCAAAATAATTAGTGATAACGCGATTTTCAACTTCGATGGCTTCGGTAAATAGTTCGAGTGCGGCTCGATAACGATCTGTGGCTATATACAATACAGCTAAATCATTCAAAATGGCAGCTAAATTGTTATTAGCAGTATCGCCAAATAATTCGCGATAAATCTTCAGAGACTCATCATATAAAGGCTCCGCATCTGCCCATCTGCCTTGCGATTTGTACAATCCAGCTAAATTATTCAAACTGGTAGCTAAATCGTTATTAGCAGTCTTACCAAATAATTCGCGACAAATCTTCAGAGCCTCATCATATAAAGGTTCCGCTTCTGCCCATCTACCTTGTGATTTGTACAATAGAGCTAAATTATTCAAACTGGTAGCTAAATCATTATTAGCAGTCTCACCAAATAATGCGCGACGAATCTTCAGAGCCTCATCATATAAAGGTTCCGCTTCTGCCCATCTGCCTTGGGATTCATACAAGCCAGCTAAATTATTCAAACTGAAAGCTAAATCGTTATTAGCAGTCTTAGCAAATAATGCGCGACAAATCTTCAGAGCCTCATCATATAAAGGTTCCGCTTCTGCCCATCTGCCTTGCAATACGTACAAGGCAGCTAAATTATTCAAACTGGTAGCTAAATCATTATTAGCAGTCTCACCAAATAATGCGCGACGAATCTTCAGAGCCTCATCATATAAAGGTTCTGCTTCTGGCCATCTGCCTTGTGATTGGTACAAGGCAGCTAAATTATTTAAACTGTTAGCTAAATCATTATTCGGAGCGGGGAAAATTTGACGAGCGATGCTTAATGCTTTTTCAGAAATGGGAATAGCCGCCCTAATCTCTCCTTGCTTATAAAGTTTCAATGCCTCCTTCATCAAATTTTGCCACTGTTCGAGATCTGTTAAATGTTCGCCGCGATAACGGGATTTTATCTTGTCGATTGCTTTGGTTAATTCCGCAGATTTAGGATCAGCAATTAGTCCGAGTTTTTGTCTATATAGCTGTGCCTCATTCATGAATTGCTGTGCCCGCTTATCATCAGATTTCGTCACCGCAATCGCAGCTAATTTTTCCAGTAGTTCGATTAATGCCCTACTCCCATTTCCACTATCGAGCCGCTTTCTAATTGTCAATGCTTGCCCATACCATTGCGCGGCAGCATCGATTTGTCCCTGTTGTTGATATAGAGCCGCCACATCGCAGATTCGATCTGCCAGCTTGGGATTATCTGGATTGGTAGATAAAGATCGTTGCAAATCTACCACCCGCTCGCCACAGGCGATAAACAAATAATTTTCCCCGTCGAATCTACATCCAATAAAATCAGATATCCAGGCTGTTGTACATCCAAATGGATCCATACTTTACTTTTCGCTACTATTTCTGTCAAATATTGCGGTTCTCCCTCATCTGTCATGTTTGCCATATCTTCTACTGCTAAATCCATTTTCAACCGTAACGGGGCAAATTGGGCGCGTTGACACAGCTCCTCCCATTGTTCCTCAATAGACACAGCTTCATCAGCGGTACCCTTATACCATTCGGCATCGGGGATGATATCCGATCGATTTAAGTTCAGAGAATTGATAATTTTTTCAGCAGTGGTTTTTCTAACAGACTTACCTTTAGCAAAATCAGCAATAGTTCTACTAGATAATTCTAGATCCACCGTCATTTTTGCATATTGTTGAGCATATAGCTTTCGATCGTTGATAACCTGTGCGATCGCTCTTACTCCAGCCGCCGATGCTTTCACGCCCATAGAATATACCCTCTAATGTAGATCGATTTATTTTACTCGATCGATCCAACTCATAGATCCCTAAATTTGGAAAGTTATAACTTTCCGAAACTTTCCGCAGTTTCACAACTCTCTCGATCTGTATGCCATTTGATATTGAGCTGGCATATCATAAGTTCAGTCGAGCAAATATCACGCTCTACCGAAATCAAAACATCAAAAAGATTATCTCGATCGAAAGACAGCCAAGCGAAAAACCGAATAAAACGTCTCGCGTAAATACGAAGGTTTTAGCTATTCTCCACCTGTCTGCAAACAAAAACCTAATTCCAATTCTAACAGAGGCAAAGAACAATGACATTCCGTAAACCATTTAACTTTACTCAAAAGCTATTCGCGATCGCTTTAGTCACATCTGGCTCACTTGGTTTAGCTGCTATCTCGATTGTATCTCCTATTAATACTCCCGCAGCCCAAGCACAATTTAAGTGGCTTGAACATTACGTGCCGATCGGTGCATATTTGCGGATTAATGGTCAGTCTTATTATTTTGGCACACTCAATGACCCTTCTCAAGTCTATGGAAATGTAAGCTGGCAAGTAAACACAGAACGCGGAATTCTTTTGAAAGGATATGGAAATACACCAGGTTATATTGTGCGCTGGGTGTTAGAAACTTTTGGCCCAATTCATGCCGAGTAGTATTCAACATTTGCAAGGCTAACGCCAACAGTGCAAAGAAGAGAATGCCCCAAGTCTGGGAGACTTAGATCGATCTTCCTCCCCCAGAATTGGGGGCTGGGAGGCTTATCTAAACCATATTCGGGATGCCCCTACAAAATCCTATTCACAATAATATCCTATGTTTCACAAAACTGTTCTGATTTCTACAGCAATTTTTGCCAGCCTGTTTATCCTTCCTGCTAGCAAAAGCTACAGCATGACATTTGAAGAATTTATCAAAATTCTCGGCGTAGTCAATCGCTACGGCGAAGATATTCAACGCACCTTTCCCGATCGATTTAATCAATCCACACCTCGGCAAACTCCCAAATCTAAATCCAAACCAAATTTCCCACCCCCAAGCACTCAAGAAGAAGAACAAGACATCGATGGTGAAGAAATTAATTAAATCTCAATGAGTGTTTTGCGATCGATCTCTGAGACGCTTAGAAACCCGACTTCTTGCGAGAAGTCGGGTTTCTATTTGTGCGAAAGTTTCGATCGACCTATTTTACTCGATCGAGCCAACTTATAGATCCCTAAACTTGGAAAGTTATAATTTTCCGAAATTTTCTGCACTTTTCGATCTGTATTGATATTTCCATTTGAGCTGGGATACTATAAGTTCAGTCGAGCAAAACTCACACTAAATCGAAATTAAACCATGAGAATCACAACTGATTTTGTCAGAATTGGAGTCGCTGCTGTTACGTTATCTTTAGCCTTCTGTGCCAATATACAACAAGCTAAATCAGCTCCAATTTCCACTGCTGAATTTGCACAATCGATCGATACTAGCATAGTCGTAAAACCTATTTTAATATCACAATGGTTCCCCTGGCGGATTGGTCGTAATAACGGTCGTTCTGGCGATCGTTTGTGTATCCAAGCCGGAGGGAACGGTAAGTTCCTCCGCTCGCGCCCGATCAATGGTGGCTTTGGTTGTGATTTCACCAACGAATGTTTTAAAATCGATCATTGGGGTCGCCGCTAAATATTGATAGCGAATCGACATCTGAGACGCTCAGAAACCCGACTTCTTGAGAGAAGTCGGGTTTCTATTTGTGCGAAAAATCTTGGCGAAATCTGGTAAAATATCAGCAGTATCGGTATCGAAATTATGTACCAAAATTACCCTACTGCACCTGTCAATACATTACCAACCATGTATGACTTGCCCAGTGAAGATCCGGAGGAAATGGGTTTGCCTGATGAGTTTCACGATTGCCAACCAGATTTGCTCAGAGAAACCTGTCAACCTGCTGTTGATGATTTCTTTGTGGGGGCAGATATCAACCTTTATTATGATGTCAAACATACAAGCTGGTATAAAAGACCGGACTGGTTTTTGGTATTAGATGTACCTGCAAGTGAGTCAATCGCCGAGTCAAGATTGAGCTATGTGATGTGGCAAGAAGGCGCGGCACCCTTTTTGATGGTGGAGTTATTATCACCTGGTACAGAAGCCGAAGATTTGGGGCAAACATTGCGAGTTGTGGGTAAGCCACCCACTAAATGGCAAGTTTACGAACAAATTTTGCGGGTGCCTTATTATGCGATATACGATCGATATTCCAACCAGTTTCGAGTATTTTGTTTGCAAGCTACTCGATATGTGGAACAAACAATTAGCGGACAGGGATTTTGGTTTCCAGAAATCGAATTGGGTTTGGGGATTTGGACGGGTGTTTATCAAGGGATGCAGGGTCAATGGTTGCGTTGGTATGATAAAAATGGTGATTGGTTAGCAACCGATCGAGAAGATAGCGACAAGGCAAAACAAGCGGCTGAGGAAGCTAATCTACGTGCTAAGGAAGCTAATCTACGTGCCGATCGCGAACGAGAGCTAGCCCAAGAAGCGAATTTACGTGCCGATCTCGAACGAGATAAAGCAGCTCGATTAGCCGATAAATTGCGAGAATTAGGTATCGATCCTGATTGAATCATTTGAAAGTTATCCCCTGAGACGATCGGAAACAAAGGCTTCTCTCAAGAAGCCTTTGTTTCTATTTGTGCTAAAGATTTTAGAATCTATATAACTACCTGAAAACTGCAAAATATCAGAAATATCAGTTCTTTAGGATGGGGTGTACCTGATGACTCACATCGCATTTTTGCGATTTCAATCCAGATCGATTCTAAATCGATTGCCTCTGGCAGGCTACACCAACGATAATAAGAGGCGTAGATTGGGTAGAGCTTGGCAAAACCCAACACCCAACCAGCTCCCCCACGCCTAATGCTCCGCCTCAACGAAATCAAACTCCCACTGGATTGTACCCCAACAGATATTCAGACAGCGATTCTGAAGAAATTGTCGATCGCACCCACAGAGCTAATTAGCTACACCGTATTCAAACGTAGCTATGATGCTCGTAAACGCGGTGCAGTTTCCTTGGCGTATATCGTCGATATCGAGACACCGAGAGAAACACAACTCCTGAAGAAATTCAAAAAAGACCCCCACGTCGTACCTACCCCCGATACTAGTTATAAGTATGTCGCCCACGCATCATCGGGAATAGATGCTCGGCCGATCGTCATTGGGTGCGGGCCATGTGGTATGTTTGCAGGATTGCTACTCGCGCAAATGGGCTTTCGCCCGATTATTTTAGAACGCGGTAAAGCCGTACACGATCGATCTGTCGATACATTTGGCTTTTGGAGTAAGGGAAAATTCAACCCCGAATCAAATGCTCAATTTGGGGAAGGTGGCGCGGGGACATTTTCCGATGGTAAACTTTATAGTCGAATTAAAGATGCCCATCATCACGGTAGAAAAGTCCTTGCCGAACTCGTCAATGCTGGAGCAGCTCCCGAAATCCTCTATATCAATAAACCCCATATCGGTACATTTCGACTCGTAAAAATCGTCGAAAATATCCGCAATACAATTACCGCCCTCGGTGGTGAAATTCGGTTTCAGAGTCGGGTAGAAAGAATCGAGATCGAAAATCGACAGGTGCGGGGAGTCACACTGACTAATGGGGAATATCTCCCTAGCGAACATGTGGTACTAGCCGTCGGACATAGTGCCCGCGATACCTTTGAAATGCTCCATCGAGAGGGCGTATATATCGAACCCAAACCATTCTCGGTAGGCTTTCGAGTCGAACATCCTCAAGCCCTGATCGATGAGTGTAGACTGGGGACACAGGCAGGACATCCAGTATTGGGAGCCGCTGACTATAGTTTAGTCCATCACTGTACAAATGGTCGATCGGTCTATAGTTTCTGTATGTGTCCTGGCGGCCAAGTCGTCGCCGCAACCTCAGAGCCTGGGCGAGTTGTGACTAATGGCATGAGTCAATACGAACGCAGCGGCAAAAATGCTAATAGCGGTATTGTAGTCGGGATTACCCCCGCAGATTATCCTGATGGCCCATTAGCGGGCATCGAATTTCAACGCCGACTAGAAGAGCGGGCATTTGAGCTTGGTGGCGGTACCTATCAGGCTCCTGGACAGAAGATCGGCGACTTTTTGGCAAATGTACCATCGATCGAGTTAGGCGCGGTCAAACCCTCATATCGCCCTGGTGTGCATTTAGGCGATCTGAGTACTAGTTTACCGGACTATGCGATCGCCGCCATCCGCGAAGCTATCCCCGCTTTTGACAAGCAAATCAAAGGTTTCGCCATGGATGATGCAGTTTTAACCGGAGTCGAAACCCGCACTTCCTCCCCCATCTGTATCAAACGCGGCGATGACTGTCAGAGTCTCAATACCCAAGGATTGTATCCAGCAGGGGAAGGTGCTGGATATGCGGGGGGAATTCTCTCGGCGGGGGTAGATGGAATCAAAGTAGCTGAAGCTGTGGCTCTGAGTATTCAAAAGATGAGTTAATGAAATGAATGAGGATTTTCGAGTTCGTTATATTTATCCGATTCATCTCAGTGTTCTACACGGTAATTTTCTAAGTCATAGTGGTAAACGTTTAGATACATTTGTGAACTCGACAAAAATTGCTTTAGATGAGATAAACGATAAAGAATTTGCTCGGATGTATAACAGTGATTGGAGAGCCGCGATGACGGCAAGTTGGCTGTGTGGAATTGGCTATTTTTCCCGACATTTAAACAGAATTGAAACTTTATTAATTCCAAGCCAGACTTGTTATGCAGGGGCAATTCATTGTTTTGCATTAGCTCGTTTTGATAATGCTGAATCAGTGAGAGTTTTGAGATCGTATCTCGACACTTATTTACCAATTGGCGATCGATGTTATGACCAATCGTGGGCAATTGGAGCTTTACAGTGGTTAGATTATATACATGGAACAGATTATGCTAAGTTTTATCTAGAGAATCCAGATAATTGGAAATTTACATATAGAGGAATTGATGGTGTACGAGATGCAGACATAGCAATCCTGAGATTTCAACAGGTTATGGAGTTGGTGGATCGTTATTTCACTGATTACTCAAGAAAAGTAGGGAATGCAAAGTAGGGTGGGCATTGCCCACAGACCATTTTTAATTTAGTAATATGAATATTCGGATTGGTTAAGATCGATTCTTATTAGCACGCTTTAAAGGACGATTAGTGTAGAGATTGTTGGCGCAGCCGCGCCGTTCGCGGAGCGTCTGCCTAAGCAGAGAGATAATCGGTAGAATCAAACAGTTCAAAGTCTTTTTGCTTCGGTCATAAATAGTCTGTGGGCATTGCCCACCCTACGTTTCTACGTTTCTAAGCACAAAGATATGTGCCCTGTAGCTATTGACACTATTTTCAATTAAATTGCGTGGCTACTACCCGCTCTGACAGCACTTGTAACCAAACAAAGCACAACCTTTGCGGGATTTTACCACGACTTTATCTTACACTCGATCTTACTCTGCTGTCAAAGCCAATTAAGTTGACTTTATTAATCAACAATTGTAAAATAGTAAGATACCAAACAAAGCACATTATGACTCAATTTCGCGAACCCAACGACCGGGATATCTTCACCCGTATCGCCCAAGTCGAATACCGATTAATGAAAATTGAGAATACTCAAGCAGAACTTGAAAATACAATGACTCCTGGTGGATATATCACTGAGGCATTTGAGCGGGTGCTGGGAGAGATCGACGAAGTGAAAGCGCAAAACCAAGAATTAAAAGGGATGATTAGCGAACAGAATGGCAAGATCGATATTATTTTAAGAAGTATTACCGGACTTGGTAACTCCTAATTAATTTTCATTTTTCGCAAGTAACAATACTTGCGGGGTTTCTGCTTGGGTATCAGTCATAGACGCGCTTCTCGTCCATCAATTAACTCGGCTATTAGTCTATTTTCAATAATATAATATGCCTAGAAAATATATCCGCTTGTGCCTAAGTAACACTGAATTAGAACGCATCACTCAAGATGGAGTTAAGTTAAATGCGATCTCACATCAGGCGATTGCTAATTGGGAGATGATTCTCCCAGAGCAGCAACAACAATTAATGAAGCTTCGGCAAATCCTGTATATCAATGAACCGCCAATAATTAAGATTATTGGTGCCGATCGGATAATCTCGGCATGGCTGATAACTAGTGCCTCGAAGAATGAAAGTCTGACGCTTTCTACAGCAATTGGTGCCGTTTTATCAGCGGGACACCAACCGCCATTGATGGTACCAAATGAGTTGGCGCAAAGATTAAGATCGATCGGTGGAGATCCGATCGATCATCTTCAAACAGCAGTAGAAAAATATCTAATTAATTGTTGACTTATTTAATAAACTTCGATCGCATTGGTTATATACCAAAAAAATATTTTCCATACAAGCATTTCTTGTTCACAAATTTCCATAGCCTTTCAATCAAATTTAAAGAGATCCCATTGATGACTAGCCCCCAACGTGAATTCCTGGGCGATGTTTGGGATCTGGTTCGGCGGTTCTAATTACCTCGCGGGTGACAACGGCGGTATCCCCTTCGCCTAGAAACAAAAAGCGCGCCAAATATTGAACGGGGTTTCCTTCTACCCAGCCAAAGTAAGCATGAGGATATCGCCCCTGCTCATTTTTGTCCCGAATATCGAGTAGAATTGCTGCGATCGTATTGGGTACCGCTGCTCCCTTCGCCCGCAGAATCCGATAATCACCTACTCGCACACCCTCAACCTGAATCGTTTCGACAAACTGAGAAGCATCAGAAATCTGAATTTCCAAAAATAGTACCGAATCGGTAGCAGGAATGTGGTTATCTTCCCGAACCTCTTTTTCCTTTTCATAATACTCAGCTTCATCCCCAACCTGCTTGCGGTTAGCGATGAGTCTTACTGTACCTTTGCTATCTTCAGCGATGAATGCTCGTGCCGCTTCATCCATCTCAATATTTTCAACCCGCAACTCAGTCGATCTGAGCACTCGCGACACCAAAGATGTCACGACGATCGATAAAATAAATATACCCGCAATCTTCATCCCATCCGGTCTTTCGATCATATTAACGACAGTGGTGTAAATAAACACCAGCGTAATCGCCGAAAACATCAAAAACTTGCCCCTGGATGGATTGCTGCCCTTGCGAACTGACAGCGTGACAGCATAAGCTGCCGAACTCATCAATACCAATACCCCAGTCGCATATGCTCCGCCTTGAGCTTCCACATTCGCTTTGAAAACCACCGTGACGATAAAAGCGATCGCCGTAAACACCAAAACAAGCGGCCTAGTGGCTCTAGCCCAGTCAGGAGCCATGCCATAACGGGGTAAATAACGGGGGACTATATTTAGTAGTCCAGACATCGCTGAAGCCCCTGCAAACCACAGAATCGCGATCGTGCTAAGGTCGTAGAGAGTACCAAAACCATCGCCCAAAAACTCATGACTCAAGTAAGCTAGGGCACGTCCATGTGCTTCACCTTTGGGGGCAAATTTGGCGGGATCGATCAGTAGTGTGGTAATCATACTAGCAGCGAGCAAGAAGAAGCTCATAATCAGAGCCGCCGATGTCAGCAACTTGTAGGTATTCCGAATCCTTCCTTGAGGATTCTCTTCTGTTTCATCAGGATTGCCGCCTACCAAGGGCATCACCGCTACCCCAGTTTCAAATCCCGACAAACCCAGTGCCAACTTAGGAAATAGTAATGCTGATGCGGCGAGGATATTGAGGGGATTCCCATGATCGATAAATAGTCGATCTTGCCATTTCGTCAGTACGCTCAGATCTTGGAAAATGTGCTCGATGCCCACTCCAACTAGTACCAGATTAAGGCCGAGGTAAATAATCACTAGCACTACAGCTAATCCGATCGCCTCCTGGAAGCCGCGCAAAAACACGCCACATAGCAAGCTAATTAGTACTAGGGTAATCGCGACTTCTTGCCCTTCTACCCATTTGTTGATCAGGGGATTTTCAATAATGTGTGCCGAGGCATCTGCGGCTGATAAGGTAATCGTGATAATAAAATCTGTCGCGACAAATCCCAATAAGCACAATACAAAGATTTTGCCCTGCCACCAAGACAGCAGTTGGGCGAGCATCGAAATCGAGCCTTCCCCGTGGGGACTCAGAGTAGCTACCCGCCGATAGACGGGTAAGGCTCCAAAGATGGTAAGTAATACCAGTACTAGAGTAGCAATTGGCGACATCGAACCCGCTGATAGTGCTGCCAATCCTGGTTGATAACCTAATGTGGAAAAATAATCTACTCCGGTGAGACACATGACCTTCCACCAAGTATGTGTCTGATGGTGCCCACCTGCGGGACGATTCTCGTTCAACAACCACTGACTTATTTTGCCGCGCTGTTTGTGTTTGACAAGTGACATATTAGCTTGAGCTTTCTAAGACTAGATTTGTTTAAGATTACGATGCACCGCATTAACCGAAGGTTGGTGTCAACATTATAGAGTTTTCCCCTGCCGCGAGCGGAATATATATTAATCTGCCCTAATAATATGCCCAAATCAGTCATTTTGAATCGATTTAAAGAACTCAGTGGATTATTTTTGAAGCTGGGTATCCTCGGATTTGGCGGCCCAAATGTCCATATCGCGATGATGGAGGATGAAGTAGTTACCAAGCGGGAATGGTTGAGTCGAGAACATTTTCTCGATTTACTGGGGGCTACGAACCTCATTCCTGGCCCCAATTCGACCCAGATGGCTATTCACATCGGTTATGTTTATGGAGGGGTGTTGGGGCTGATTGTGGCGGGGGTGAGCTTTGTTTTACCTGGGGTGGTGATGACTGGGGGATTGGCTTGGGCGTATGTGGCGTTTGGGAGTGTGCCTCAGGTGGCTTTTGTGCTGTATGGGATTAAGCCTGCGGTGTTGGGGGTAATTATCGATGCGCTGTGGCGGTTGGGTAAAAAGGCGGTGAAGACTAGTCAGTTATTATCGATCGCGATCGCTGTATCTTGTCTAGTATGGTTTGCCCAGGTGAATGAGATTATCGCTTTATTCGCAGGTGGTTTGGTGGGGATGGTGTGGTTACAATTTCCCGCTCAAGGTAAGAATTCGGACGATGGGGCAAATCTACTAATTGCGGGGATTACTACCGGAATTGCGGTCAAAGTCTCTGCTGCAACTGTGGGGATAGCTGGAAGTATTCCGGTTTCTCTATGGCAATTGGGTTACTCTTTTCTGAAGATTGGCGGGACTTTATTTGGGGGCGGTTATGTGCTGTTGTCTCTGGTTCGCGGTGAGTTTGTGGAGAGTTATGGCTGGTTGACTCAGCAGCAGTTATTAGATGCAATTTCGATCGGTCAATTTACACCTGGGCCGATTCTTTCCACGGCAACTTTTATCGGTTATATTATTGCAGGCTTGCCAGGATCGATCGTTGCTACTGTCGCGATTTTCTTACCTTCATTTATTTTGGTGGCTATATCCAATCCCCTGATTCCTCATTTGCGGAAGTCCAAATGGATGTCGGCTTTTCTCGATGCGGTGAATGCAAGTGCATTGGGTTTGATGGTCGTAGTTACGGTGCAGTTGGCGATCGCTACTTTAGCTATTCCTACACCACCTCATCTCGATATTCTGGGCGGATCGATCGCCCTGATTAGCACTATTTTAGCGATGAGATTTGGGATTAGTTCGATCTGGTTGATTCTTGGTGGAGCGGCAATTGGACCTGTCGCACATGCGCTCGGATATTTACAACTATGATTGTGACTCGATCTTGTCCGATCTGAAAATTTGCCTAGTTTGCGATCGTCCGACTAATATTTCTTGCGACGATCGTTGTTCAGTTAAAGTGGGGAGGGCGGGTTTTGTTCTAGATTAGATAGATTTTATCGGCGATTACTAGCTAAACCCGCCCTGCAAATCCCTGTATTGTCCTTGGCGTAGCCGCTCCTGTGGAGCATCGATTTAAAATAAAACTATCACACCTAGAATTGACAAATAGTTTCTGGTTTTACTGGACAAGCTTTGACAGCGATCGGATTGCTTTGGATGTAGAGATCTGTCAAATTAGTCAAACCCGTTAGTGGCTTCACATCGACGATTTTATTGCTGCCGAGGTCGAGAAGGCCCAAATTAGTCAAACCCGCTAGCGGCTTCACATCGATGATTTGATTGCTTTGGAGGGTGAGAGTGGTCAATTTAGTCAAACCCGCTAGTGGCTTCACATCGACGATTTTATTGCTTTCGAGGTAGAGAAAGGTCAAATTAGTCAAACCCGCTAGTGGCTTCACATCGACGATTTTATTGCTTTCGAGGGAGAGAGTGGTCAAATTAGTCAAACCCGCTAGTGGCTTCACATCGACGATTTTATTGCTTTCGAGGGAGAGAAGGTCCAAATTAGTCAAACCCGCTAGTGGCTTCACATCGACGATTTGATTGCTGGTGAGGTTGATAAAGGTCAAATTAGTCAAGCCCGTTAGTGGCTTCACATCTACGATTTTATTGTTATAGAGGACGATCTCTTTCAAATTAGTCAAACCCGCTAGTGGCTTCACATCGACGATTTCATTGTAGTTGAGGTTGAGAGCGGTCATGGTGCTTCATCGCGTGCAGCAGGTAGCGGCCGGTGACCGATTCCGCGACGTCGCTGATGTCCTGCGCCGAGCCTTGCGCCACCACCCGG
>JANMEL010000279.1:0-9962 GCA_031376885.1 Chamaesiphon sp. OTE_70b_metabat_96
AACGACGCATTGAACGGGAGGTTTCCTCCCGTTTGTGTGCGTCAAGACAACGACAAGACGAGCAAAGCCCAAGAACGCACTTTTAGCTGACCCCTCACCCCTGACCCCTGATCCCTGCCATATGACATCTAACTGGAATCCAGAACTATATATCAAAGCTTGTCGATTTGCGGCAATTGCTCATCGCGGACAAATTTTCCCAGGCAGCGATTTACCATATCTGATTCACTTGAATTTTGTGAGTATGGAAGTCATCGCCGCACTGAGCATAGAATCGGGGTGGGATGGCGATCTGGCGGTTCAATGTGCTTTGCTCCATGACACGATCGAAGATACAGATACCACCTACGAGCAAATTCGATCGAGCTTTGGAATCAGAGTCGCCGATGGCGTACAAGCTCTGAGCAAAAATCCAGACTTAGCAAAATCCGAACGATCGATCGATAGCATCACTCGCATTAAACAACAACCGATGGAAGTATGGATGGTAAAATTGGCCGATCGAATCACCAATCTACAACCACCTCCAGCTCATTGGACAACCGAAAAAATTCGCCGATATCAAGCAGAAGCAGTAGAAATTCACGCCGCATTACAAACGGCAAGTCCTTACCTAGTAGCGAGATTAGCCGAAAAAATCCGTAACTATATCTCTTGACCGAAAAACGACTCGACACCTCTTACTCCCACGAGTATGTCCGACCAAAATATCTTTACGATCTTTTAACTATTAGATCGTCAATAACCTAAGTTTACTTCCTTCGATCGACGCTTCCACCATTGGGCGAACACGAGTTTGCAGTATATTCACCATCGAGTAAGAGATTTTGGTTATAGATCCAGCGACATCGTACAGATCGGCTCTTGGAGCAATTATAGCACCAAATCAAGCTTTTACCGTCAAAATAATTTGACTAAGATCCCGATCTTTTCAAAGGTGTTCTGAGCGAATATCGATCTCTGTGACTCTCAAGATATTCTGAAGACATCTAAACTAAATCGAATTTAGCTCAAATTATGAACAAAGTTCTAGCAGTGGTAAAGGGGATTTTCCATGCTATGCCCTTTTGATTTTAGCTAGGGTAACTTATTTGCCCTGTGCTGTACCTTCCCCGCGAGGATCTGCTGCGCCTTCTAGAGTACCATCGGGTAATTGTTGGATTGCACTAGCATTACCCCAATAGCCGCCTTGCTCGATTTGATGTCCACGGCGGCGTAATTCTGCTAGGGTAGCAGGATCGAATCCCCAAGGCTCGACATTTAGTCGATCGGGTAGCCATTGATGATGGATTCGGCCCGCGCTGACTGCTGCGCCAACATCCATTTTATACTCCAAGACGTTGAGGAGAATTTGCAGAACGGTAGTAATGATGGTACTTCCGCCTGGTGCGCCGATCGCCATTTTAAATTTACCGTTTTCGGTGACGATCGTTGGGGTCATACTCGATAGGGGTGTCTTCCCTGGAGCGATCGAATTTTTCTCGCCGCCAATTAATCCAAACACGTTGGGTACGCCTGGGGAAATAGCGAAGTCATCCATCTCATCATTTAATAGTATTCCCGTGCCTGGTACCACAACCCCCGCACCAAAACGATAATTAACTGTAAAGGTTAAACTCACCACATTTCGCTGTTTATCGACGATGTTAATATGGCTGGTGTCCATCGATTCGGGTTTCAAAGCTGGGGTTTTGGGCAATTCTGGCGGCACTGTGGGATTGTTTAGTTTTGGTATTTCAGGTCGATTAAACTGACTTAATTCGGCTATGGTAGCTGGTTGTACTGTTGTCGATGGGCGTGCTTTATCGATCGAAATTTCCTGACGGCGTTTGGCGGCGTAGGCTGGATTTATGAGGGCCGATACTGGGATGGTATTAAAGTTAGGATCGCCCAAGTGCGCCGATCGATCTGCATAGGCAATTCGCATCGATTCGGTCAGTAGATGAAGCGCGTCGGGACTATGCCAACCCAGCGCATTTAAGTCAGTATTGCCGATCGTATTGAGGATTTGCAGTAGATGCACTCCCCCAGATGATGGTGGCGGCATCGAGCACACTTGATACTGCCGAAATTTGCCACATAGCGGCTCTAACCATTTGGGTTGGTAAGATTTTAAGTCGGCTAAGGTGATTAATCCTTGATTGAGGCGCATATCGCGATCGATTGCTGCGGCGACAGATCCGGTGTAGAAACTCTGAGGATTTCGGGCTACGGCGGTCAAAGTTCGAGCTAAATCTCGTTGAATTAATCGTTCACCTGGTTGGAGCGGCTGCCCATTTCGGGTAAAAATTGCTCGCGCGGCGGGATTACTGGCGAGGAGTTTCTGTTTGGACTTTGCCTGGATCGTATAAAGCTCGCTAACTGTAAACCCTTCTCTAGCTAATCTAATAGCTGGTTGAACAACACTCCGCCAGGATAGCTTACCATACTTGCGGTGAGCTGCGGCTAATCCGGCGATCGTCCCTGGTACACCAGCCGCCAAATGTCCCTCCAAACTAGCATTCGGGCGTACCTTCCCCTGTGGATCTAGATACATATTTCGCGATGCTTTCTGGGGTGCGCGCTCCCGAAAATCGAGCGTCTTCATCTCATCCCCCATCTTCACCACCATAAAACCACCCCCGCCAATTCCCGCCGAAAATGGCTCGACCACGGAAATCGCCAGAGTAGTTGCAACGGCTGCATCGATCGCGTTACCCCCTCGCGCCAAAATATCCACACCCGCCTGAGTCGCCAAAGGGTGCGCCGATGTCACCATATCCCGACTGCGAGTAGGGCGGGGAAAAGCTGCAAAAACTGGCGCGGAACTAGCTAAAATCAGAAGTGAGCTAATGGTCGCTGTGCAACGGTGAAAATATCCAAACATGCTCAAAATCTCACTCTTACGTGCTGGCAACCTAAATATATTTTATGGCAAAACTGATCGTAGCTACTAGCAATCCTGGCAAACTGCGAGAAATGCAGGCATATTTGAGCGATACTGACTGGGAATTGACGCTCAAACCTGCCGAATTGGATGTCGATGAAACGGGAACTACTTTTGCCGCTAACGCTTGTCTGAAAGCCTCTGAGGTAGCGATCGCCCTCAATTGTTGGGCAATTGCTGATGATTCGGGATTGCAGGTAGACGCGCTCGATGGTGCGCCAGGAATTTATTCGGCGCGGTATGCGAGTAGTGACAAGGAGCGGATCGATCGCATGTTAACAGAATTGGGTGAAAGGGTAGATCGTGATGCACAATTTATCTGTGCTGTAGCGATCGCACGCCCTGACGGATCGATCGCAGCTCAAGCCGAAGGTATCTGTCATGGGGAAATTCTCTTCGCGCCCAGGGGTGTAGATGGTTTTGGTTACGATCCAATTTTTTATGTACCCGAACTTCAACTTAGTTTTGCCGAAATGTCCAAGGAAACCAAAAGATCGATCGGTCATCGGGGCAAGGCTTTTGCGATTATTAATCAGCAGTTGAGTAAACTGGGAATTAATTAATAATTAATAATTAATAATTAATAATTAATAATTGGGCGAACTCACTAGGAATAATTAAAAATTATGCAATAGTTTGACCACCCTCCAAGCTAAAATGTTGGAGTATTAAACTAATGGTGTGCGGTTGGGATGGTTGATTAATCCACAACAACAGCAGGTGGAAATTTATCGATTGGGGCAGTCAGTGGAAGTATTGCAGTCTCCGATGAGTTTGGATGGTGAAGATGTGTTGGTGGGATGCTCGTTCGCGAAGCGTACCGTAGGTAATCGATCTTAGTGAAATTTGGTCAGACCAAAAATGAGTTCAACCTGTGTTGCTCGCTTTTCGCTTAAAGATTATGTATTTCTTGCTGCGTTTAGGGTGTGTATTTAACACAGAGTTACACAGAGTAAGCACAGAGGCGATGCCCTGAGCTTGCCGAAGGGTTCACAGAGGCTAACAGAGAAAGATTCTATCTCTTCCACTGAGATTTGAATTTGGCGATCTGTTTTTGACGGTATTTTTTGGCTGCTAGCTGTTGGAGGTGTTGGAGATATCGCAACTTCTTGGCTAATTGTTTGACATCAATTTGTTGTTTACCATATCGCCAAACTGTATATAGTTGGGAAATTTCCTGGGTGACTTTGACGATTTGGGAATGATAGATATTGTTGGTGCTTTGGGCGTATTCTAGCTGAGTTTGAGCGGGATGTTTTTTTAGTCCATTTTTGCTCAAGTTGGCTACCATCGATCGATAAATTTGCTCGACAGGTGCTAGAGTTGCTAGGGATTGTTTTTGTCGATGTCGATATAGTAAGTACCAAATAATTCCGCCGCAAATGACGATCGAAATTAGGATCGTTTTGACGATGGTTGGATCTGATTCTCCTTTTGGTAGTTGGGATGGCGGGGTGGGTTGATTCGATGGCGTGGGTGATGGGGATAGTTGCTGTGACTGCTGTTGGAGTTCGGCGATTTGGCGATCGTCTAAATTGACTAGGGGTCGATCGGGTGTAGGATCTAGATTGAACCATCCCCAGTTTGGGAAATATACCTCAGTTTTACTCTGAATCGATTCTGGCGGAGGCAGGTAGGTTTGAGTCTTGGAATCGAATTCAGCTAGCTTATCGCCCGTTTTTAGCCGTGCTGGGATATCGATGGAGCGGAGCATGGATGTGTAGAGTGTCGGCAAGTCTTGTCTATTGCCAACTAATTTACAGGCTTTTGGATCCAAGTTGCACGAGGCGATTAGTTTGTGGATCGTTTGTGGATCGATTGGGGGTAGATTAGACTGTTGGGCACTATCTTGGTGATGTTGTTTGAGGTATTCGCCCAAGTAGGCGGCTCGATCGTAATCTGAGCTAAGAGGTTGAGGGGAAGTGGTCAAAATCTGCTCGGTGAAGTCTTGGAGTTGAGCGGCGATGGCTGGCGAAAGTTGGAGATTGTCGGATTTGATGCTGTCGGGATAGTGCTGATTTTCTGGTTTTCCGAGTACTTTCGCGGCGAGTTTACTAGGATCGACTTGTGGTTGTGGAGTGCTAGCTGTTTGGGGATCTTGTTTTGGGAGGAGATCTGTTGGTGCGAGTGCGGTGAGTTTTTCCAATTCGTCGGATTGGAAGGAGAGATCGGGCAAGCGGTAGTTGGGTAGGCATAGGGATATAATTAGTCCGATGCCGATCGAAATCCCTGCTATTTTGATTAGGTATTGCCAGGGTAAATGCTGGTACGATAGTTGGTCTAGGTTGGGAAAATCTGTAATTCCAATTGGGCCAAGATTGATTCGCGATCGATAGTCGAGCATCAATGCGGGGATACCGATCGCCATAAACCCACATAATAGCAATAGAAAGCTGAGATTCTCACTCAAGCTAGCCACTACGCCGATCGAGATTAAACTCATCGTCATCCCATAACCCAAAAATCTGCGGTGATAAAGATGGAAGCTCAAACCCATCAATAATATCACCGAGATTAATCCTAATGCCAATTCGATCCGGGTTGTTGTTCTCAATCCAGGCTCGGCTCGCTCGATTCCAGCTTGGAGATCTCTAACTAAAATTGGTATCAGCCAAGCGATCGAGATTACCGAGACGATCGCCGACACCAACCAATTGAGCCAATGTTTGAAATGGTGGCGACGATACCAACTCCAGACTGTACCGATCGTCATCATCGGTATGGCGACCCAACTGTAATGAGTCTTACCCACCAAATCGATCGCGATCGTACTCACTACCATCATCCCATATACCAGGACGCGAAATAACACAGATTCCTCGATCGTCGATCGGCTAATCGCAAAATTGGGGCATACCTCAGCCTTTGGAGCTGAAATAAGTGAGTTGAGAATTGGACTTACGACAATTGGCTCTAGATTAATCGATCGAATATTGTTAAGGTCTAGGTAGAGCCGTTTAGGTTTACCATTAGGCAAATCCAATAACGAACGACGAAAATAATTCGCCATATAGATTCCGGCGATCGCTACGATGATGAAAATAATTCCGCCCATATGATTCCCCATCCTAAATCTGACAGTGAGATTGAGAGCATGTCAGTTGGTTTAATATGCCCAACATAGGGTACAAAGCTTATGGCTCATCAGCTTGGATGTTTGGTAGCGAGTAGATTGACAAGAAAAATCTATCTAGCTCCCGATCGTGACTCAGAGACAAATTCGCTTTGACGATCGACTGCTACTGATAAAATTTAAGTTTTCACCGTGAAGCCGAAACTGAGTCAATCGTTTCGGTGGATTTGAATATATTTCTAACTCGGTCTAATTTTATAGATCGAAACAATGTCACATTTGAGGAAATTAAATTTTGCTGACTTTTTTGATGAGTTGCGGAGCGGCGATCGTTTTTGCCGTCGGTGGTATATTTATGAAGCTTTCAGTAGGCTTATCTCAGCCTTTCTATACGATCGTAATTTTCATTTTGTGCGGATTGGGGATTGTTTTACAAACTCTAGTAATCGATCGAACTGATTTGGGCAGTGGCTATATTTTGGTACTGGGATTAGAAGCAATAGCTAGTGTCTTTTTTAGTATTTACCTCTTCAATGAGAATTTTAGCTTCACAAATATGGTTGGTTTAGCAACAATTGCGATGGGAGTTGTCTTGTTACGTAGATAAAGATTGAGAGATTCGATTTTAGATTTTGGATTAACCTCATACATAGACGTGGGGACTTCAATAGGGAAATTGTTTAATCTTCTCCACAACTGAATTAAGAGAGATTCCACCTGATTTTAATCCAAAATCCAAAATCGTCTCAGTCGATCTGTCACACCCCCAACGATATCAAACATCAAATATCGTGAGGTGAATTAGATTTTATAGTCGTAGTAAGTTATGTAACTAATACCTGTGCTGTTATCTATCAAAACTAAGTTAAAGCTAACAAGTGTCGAAAAACATTTGATGAGTAAATATGCTGGGATTGCCAGATTTACTTACAAATAGCAGATAAACACCGAATAGCTTCGAGCAAACCTCTCGCCTTATTCAAAGTTTCCTCATACTCCGTCACCGGATCCGAATCAGCGACTAATCCAGCTCCTGCTTGAACTGATACAATATGACCATCATTGCCATCGGGACGAACTATCATAGTTCTGAGAGTAATAGCGGTATTTAGTTGACCTTCAAAATCATAATACCCATATATACCCGAATAAGCATTGCGCCGACAACCTTCTAATTCATGCACAATTTCGAGAGCGCGAATTTTGGGTGCGCCGCTAACGGTGCCAGCGGGAAAACAGGCTTTGAGTAAATCCGAGGCTGTCTTATTGGAGCTGAGTTTACCCACAACATTACTAACGATGTGCATGACGTGAGAATAACGTTCGATCGTCATCAATTTGTCCACAACTACCGTACCACTTTCACAGACTCGCCCCAAATCATTACGCCCCAAGTCTACCAACATCACATGCTCGGCGACTTCCTTGGGATCTGCTTTCAATTCTAGAGCTAGAGCATCATCTTCTAGGGATGTTTGTCCGCGCCGACGGGTACCAGCGATCGGTCGGACGGTCGCTTTGATGGTACGATCGGGATTGAGATCGGCTCGAACCATCACTTCAGGACTAGAACCGATAATCTGCCAATCGCCAAAGTTAAAATAAGCCATATATGGCGAAGGATTGACGAGACTGAGCGATCGATAAAGCTCGAACGGATCGCCTGTATAATGAGTTGATAACCGTTGGGAAATTACTACTTGGAAGATATCCCCAGCGGTAATATATGCCTTGGCTTTGACCACATTGGCACAGAATTCGGCTTTATTCGTATTGCTGCTATATTCGGCGGGAAGCTCCGTCAGGGGTGCGCTCGGTTGAGGTGGAGTCCATTCCAAGAGTTTGGATACTTGGGGTTGTTGGAGTTTAGCGACGATGGTTTTGACTCGATCGACCGCCTGAGTATAAGCTAACTCTAGATTACCATCACAACTACCGATATCCGCATAAGCGATCGCCCAAATTTTGCGTTTGACTCGATCGAATATAATCAAATGGTCAACCTGCATCCACAAGCCATCAGGAACGTCCTCAGCCGTCGCTGGATGGATCGGTACTCTAGATTCAATCCATTGCATCGATTCATAGCCCCAGAAGCCAAATAAGCTGCCGATAACGTTGGGCAGTTGGGGCAATTTAGCGACTCGATTTTGATAGGTTTCGAGACAAGTATCTAGGGTATCAAATGGGTTGCCTGTAAACTTAGTTACAGTACCATCCCGATGAGTTTGAGTAGTTTCTGCACCACGATTTTCCAATACCCAAAGCGGATTGCAACCGAGCATACTATATCGCCCGACAGTTTCGCCACCTTCGACGGATTCAGTCAAAAAGCTGTAAGGTTGACCCGCACATACTTTATACCATGCCGAGACGGGGGTATCTAGATCTGCAACCCATTCTTGATAGACGGGGATGAACTGAAATTTACCTTCGTCTTGATGGGCTATCTGAGTGAATCGATCGAAACTAGGGAAGATCATCGCAGGGGGTAAGGGATGGTATCTATTTATTGTCCCTGTTGTGGTGCTGTTTGGGTAGGGGGTGGGTCGTAGGGGTAGGTTTAGCCAACAACCATCGATATTACCATCAACCTCAACCAAAACCCATTCTCCCTACCAGAAGTGCATAACATTAGCTCCAAATCTAGCATAAGTAGTCTAATCTTATGACACACCGATCCAATAATGAAGTGCAAACTCTCAATTAACCTACTAAACTGCGATCGGGGCGTAAATTGCTTGCCCCTCGAAGATAGGGATGATAGATCTGAGCATCGATCGGCAGATTAGCATGAATTAGGAACCGGATACAACGGGGTAAACTGCCTTCTACGTGCATTTGCTGCACATCCATCAATGCAACACTATGCCAATCAGGGCGCGATCTTCTAGCGATCGCAGCAGGAAATACGGCATCGAGATCTCTAGTTGCACTAAATGTGACACTAACGATCGCATCGGCATCAAGGCGATTGCGAGAATCCAATTCTGCCAAAAGTTCGCAGACAGCAAAAGAGATCGCCTCCTCGGTATTTTCACTCGCTGTAGTTGCCCCTCGAATTGCCTTCAATCGCCATTCCATGCCATCATTCTCCGCAAAATTAACTCAAAATCCCTCGATCGTACCACCAGCCGTTATGGACGATACAACCATAAAGGTTGTCCGTTAGTACTCAGTTCAAATTGTACCCAATCTGCGGCCGATACTACTGTTGTTAAACCAGAAATTTGACTCTGTAATAGTCTACTCAATAATGGCTTGCGTTCTTCGATCGTCACAGAGTGAGTTTTTTCGGGATCCAATCCGGCTAATTCCGCCGCCCACCGTCTCGCATCGTCTTCGGTGCCCAACCTGTCTACTACCCCAAATTCTACCGCCTGTTCGCCCGTAAAAATCCGTCCGTCGGCAAATGTCTTGACTGTCGCGGCATCCAAGTTACGGGATTCGGCGACTGTATTGACAAATTGCTCGTAGGTACTGTCAATTAGTTGTTGGAGAATATCTTGTTCTGGGGGTGTAAGCTGTCGATCGAATGCCAAAATATCTTTATATGGCCCGGATTTAATCACCTGAAAGGATACTCCGACTCGATCGAGCAGCCTCTCTAGATTATTTCCCCGCAGAATCACTCCAATACTCCCCGTCAAGGTGCCTGGATTGGCGACGATGTGGGGACACCCCATGCCGATATAGACACCCCCAGAAGCGGAAATATTGCCATAACTGGCGACGATTTTGACTTTCGATTGGAGTCGTTGCAGTGCCCGATAAATCTCATAAGAATTCCCCACTGTCCCCCCAGGACTATCGATCCGTAGTACCAGGGCGGGAAATTGCTTTTCTTCGATAGTTTTCAAGGCTTTGAGAACGGTTTTGCGCGTACCACTGCCGATAGTCCTGGGGGGACAGTGGAATTCTTATGAGATTTATCGGGCACTGCAACGACTCCAATCGAAAGTC
>JANMEL010000283.1:0-16421 GCA_031376885.1 Chamaesiphon sp. OTE_70b_metabat_96
GGTCAGGGGACAGCGAAAAGTGCGGTCTTGGGGTCTCCCCAAGTAGAGCACCTTTTCAAGAGAGGGGTCAGTTTGGGAAAGCTGACGCACTAATGGTTTGTTGGCGTAGCCTCCGCCAGAGCGGAAGCGTCTACATCTGTCCTAACCGCCCTGGCGGTTGCTATATATAGGTAAAATAGTTCAGTAGATTATTTAAACTCAGGTTGAGCTATGTCTAATTCATATTCGCTGATGATTCATGGTGGAGCTGGTGCTTTGGAGGATCTCAAGTATGAAGCTAGTGAAGCCGCTTTTCGAGAGAGTATTCTGGGAATTTTGGCTCAGGGTCGTCAACGGTTGGAAGCAGGCGACAGTGCTTTGGATGTGGTAGAACATTGCGCGACTTTGCTAGAAGACGATCGATTGTATAATGCTGGACGTGGTTCGGTGCTCAATGCTGAGGGCAAAGTCGAAATGGATGCGGCATTGATGAATGGGCGCGATTTGAGTGCTGGAGCGGTGGCGGGGATTAGCAATATCAAAAATCCGATCTCTCTAGCCCGCCAGGTACTCGATCGAGGCGAACATGTGCTACTAGCCGGAGATGGCGCATTAGAGTTCGCGAAATTCTGTGCGATCGAAACTTACCCAGATGATTATTTTATCACAGAGGCGCGGGTCAAACAGCTCGCAGAGGCTCAGGTAGCGGGACGAATGACTTTAGACCACGAACGAATCAAACCGTCCCAGAAGCTTGGTACCATTGGTGCTGTGGCGCGAGATCTGGGAGGTAATCTGGCGGCGGCTACATCTACAGGTGGATTGGTGAATAAACGCTGGGGCAGAGTTGGCGATACCCCCATCGTCGGAGCGGGCGTATTTGCCGATAATGAAACCTGCGCGGTGTCTGCAACGGGTTATGGAGAGCAGTTTTTACGCACTGTGCTAGCCAAAACCATTGCCGATCTAATCCAGTTTCGGGGACTCGATGCTTCAGGTGCAGCGACAGCGGGGATTGAGTATTTGGTAGCGAAGGTGAATGGAGAGGGTGGAGTAATAGTTATCGATGGGGCTGGGCGATGCGCGTCGGCTCAATCTACCTCTGGCTTGATTCGCGGTTGGATTGAGCATGGTGGGGAGGCACAGTGTGAGCTAGGCTAGTACTCTTCGGCGTAAATAGTACTATTGTGGGGCGACGGGGAGACTGGGGGACTGGGGGAAAGAAATGATAGGGTTATTTATGCCGCCTAGTACTAGTCAGTTGAGAAACTGTCATGCGATCGATCGAGATCGATCGCATTCTTGCGTACATTAGGAATATGGTTAATTAGATCTCTGCTATCGCAGTCGCCAGGGCGAACGCGGTCAAAACAGATCCAAATCCTCAAACCATTATTGCATCAGCTTTTCCAAACTGACACTTCTGCGGAGGCAGACGCTACGCGAACGGCTACGCAATGCCAAAGGCAAGGCTACGCCAACAGTGCACGCCCCTATCCCCTCACCCCTGACACCTGCTATATGACTTCACCGCTCACCACTGCCGATCCCCACAGTATCGAATTTAGACCATCGGGCATCTCCCCATGGCTAACAAAAATTATTTATCCACTCGGACAATATCTAGTTTTACCCAGTTTTTTTCGGGAAATTGAGATCCTCGGACAAGAACATATTCCCTACAGTGGCGCGGTGATTTTGGCTCCTACTCATCGTACTCGATGGGATACCTTGGTGATTTCCTCCGCCGTCGGCCCATATGTCACAGGGAGAAGTTCCCGCTTCATGGTCAGTATAGACGAAATGAAGGGGATTCAAGGCTGGTTTGTCCGCCGCTTGGGGGGTTTTGCGGTAGATACTACCAAACCTGGAATTGCGAGTATCCGTCACAGTGTAGAATTACTTCATGCTGGAGAGATGTTGACTATTTTTCCTGAAGGCAATCTTTATCGCGATGGTACTCTCCATCCGCTCAAAAAGGGATTGGCACGAATCGCCACCCACGCCGTCGCCCTTCAACCAGATCTCCCTCTAAAAGTAATTCCGATCGCGCTCAATTACGAACATCCGCTCGCTCGGTTTCGCGATCGAGTCTCGATTGTCATTGGCACACCCTTAGATGTCCAAAGTTATCAACAGTACTCCGCCAAACAAGGCGCGGAAAAACTCCACCAAGATCTGACTCAATCGCTCCAAAACCTAATTCAGCTTCCCCTATCGCCCAACCCCTAACCCCTGATAAAGTGGTAGCCAAAGGTACTGCAAAAATCAAAAATATGTCCACGCCCCAAGATCTAATCAAACAGGAAGTTGCTAAAGCCGCAGCAGCAAAAGTCACATCCAACTCGATCGTCGGTTTGGGCACGGGTTCTACCACCGCCTACGTCATCGAGTATCTCGGCAAACGTCTAGCAGATGGCGAAATTACTAATGTCAAAGGGATTCCCACATCCTTCCAAGCCAGAGTACTTGCCAAACAGTATGGAATCCCCCTCACCACTCTAGATGAAGTAGATCGAATTGATATTGCGATCGATGGCGCAGACGAAGTAGATCCCCACAAGAACCTGATCAAAGGTGGTGGAGCCGCTCACACCCAAGAAAAGGTAATCGATGCCCTTGCAGCCCAATTTATCGTCGTTGTAGACAGTTCTAAACTAGTCGATAAACTCGGTAGCACCTTCCTCCTCCCCGTCGAAGTGATCCCGATGGCTGTCGCACCTGTCATGCAAGCGATCGCCAAGCTTGGCGGTAAACCAACTCTGCGTATGGGTGTCAAAAAAGCTGGGCCAGTGGTCACAGATCAAGGTAACTTAGTAATCGATGTTAAGTTCGACTCGATCGACCATCCCGCCGAATTAGAAAAAACCCTCAACAATATTCCAGGAGTCTTGGAAAACGGTTTATTTGTGGGTGTAACCGATCTAGTCTTAGTCGGCGAACTCCAAGGCGATAAAGTCGTAGTCAAAGAACTCTAAGATCGATCGAGGTTCTGAGTGGATCTAGTTTTACAATTATAGCAAATTGGGGCGGGCACTGTTCCCGCCCTGTATTTTGCCTAGCTAAGAACACCCGATCTTCACCCGCGCTTGATCGCCCGATCCATATCTCGTTTATCATCTCTCTTCTTGAGATCGTCACGTTTATCATGGAGCTTCTTACCGCGCACTAGGGCGATCGTCAATTTGACTCTACCCTTTTTAAGATACATTTTCAGGGGTACCAAGGTTAAACCCTGTTGCTCGACTTTGCCGATCAATTTGCGGATTTCCTGCTTATGCATCAGCATTCTGCGGGTGCGTGTCGGTTCGTGATTGAAGTATTGGCTCGTGGTGCTGTGGGGGGAAATATGGGCATTCAGCAGCCAAATTTCACCATTTCGCAACAATCCGTAGCCATCGCGCAGGTTGGCTTTACCCGCTCGAATTGACTTGACTTCCGTTCCCAGTAGCTCGATCCCTGCTTCATAGGTTTCTAGGATTTCGTACAGGAACCGTGCTTGCCGATTATCGGCAACAATTTTGATACTTTCAGACTTGTCTTTCTCACTCATCTCTCTATTTTACAAGGGGCAGGTTACTGGTGACTAGGGGGCGGGGGATAAACTAGCCGCAAATGACAACCAAAGATTTACAAGCCAGATATCTTTTGTTGACTTCTCTGGTAGAGTGATTTAGTAAGATTTCGACAAATTGAGAGGTAAGTTAGTTTGAGCCAATCCGGTATCGCACCCCACGGTGGTATATTAATCGATCGTATCGCCACCCCCGCTCAAAAAGCCGAATTTTTGGGCAAAGCCGATAGTTTACCTAGAGTGCAATTAGACGCACGGGCATTTTCAGACTTAGTGATGATTGCGATCGGTGCATTTAGCCCACTAACTGGCTTTATGGAACAGGCAGACTATGATAATGTAGTTCCAAATATGCGATTGGCAAATGGTTTACCCTGGTCGATACCGATTACTCTATCCGTGACTGAAGCTGTCGCCGCACCGTTAGAAATCGGTACATTGATTCGGCTCGACGATAGCACTGGTAAGTATGTAGGCGTTTTAGAACTAACTCAAAAATATACCTACGACAAAAAGAACGAAGCGATTAACGTTTACCGCACCGATGAAGAAAAACATCCTGGTGTCAAAGTCGTCTACGACCAAGGTAATATCAATTTAGCTGGTGCAGTCTGGTTATTAGAACGAGACGCACATCCTCAATTTCCTACCTACCAGATCGATCCTGCCACATCTCGCCAACAGTTTCAAGCTAAAGGCTGGAATACGATCGTCGGATTCCAAACCCGAAACCCCATCCACCGCGCTCACGAGTATATCCAAAAATGTGCGATGGAAACCGTCGATGGGTTATTTCTACACCCATTAGTCGGCGCAACCAAAGAGGATGATATTCCCGCAGATGTACGGATGCGCTGTTATGAGATTATTCTCGAACACTATTATCCTGCCGATCGAGTAATTCTCGGTATCAACCCCGCCGCAATGCGCTATGCTGGGCCACGAGAAGCTATCTTCCACGCTCTAATTCGCAAAAACTATGGTTGTACCCATTTTATCGTCGGACGCGACCATGCGGGCGTAGGCGACTACTATGGGACTTATGATGCACAGCACATCTTCAGTGAGTTTGCACCCGATGAATTGGGTATCAAACCGATGATGTTCGAGCACGCCTTCTATTGTACCGTCACCAAGTCGATGGCGACTACCAAAACTAGCCCTAGTACACCAGAACAGCGAGTACATTTATCTGGTACCAAGGTACGAGATTTACTCCGCCAAGGTGAATTACCACCTCCCGAATTTTCTCGCCCTGAAGTTGCGGCTGAGTTGATTCGCGCAATGAAGAGTTAGATTTCAGTCATAAATCGTAAATAAAGGGGGGTGATGAGCTAGAGATTTGGCCGATCGTCCCCCTTTATTTTAGGCTAAATTGGCAATTGTAGTTAGTAAGCTAGGCGATCGACATAAATTACTCATCCATCTAAATCCCAACAATTGAGGGTAGGGGCAATTCATAAATTGCCCCTACCCTCAATTTTCGGATGATTAGCACTCATATTAACAACTAAATTTTTTGCCCGATCGAGTTGAAAAGAGACAAATTGCCGAACTTTATCAAAGCAAAAATATCTATTTCTTAATCCAGACATTTGGCTGAATCCGAATCATAGTAGAGAACCTGTAGAATAAGCTCAATTAATCTGTTGCAGATCCAACTCTAGAACTTTCTCCCAAACTTAAAATATGTCCATCAAACTTCCAGTTTCCGTGCTTGCAATTGCTACACTGTTGACAGTTACTTATGGTTCGATCGCTGCTGCTGAAGTTTATAAAACCAGCACTAATCAAGTCGTAGTCACAGGTTTAACCGCCAAACAAAAGTATGAAATCAAGACTGTCAGTGCCAAAGATAAAGCAGGCACCCGTAAAGCAACAGCCAATACTTGTGGTGAAGCAGTTATCAGTAATGCCACTAAATATAAATCCTTGGTAGTTGGCACAGAAACGATCGATCCGACAACTTTACCCACCAAAGTTCGCGCTCGTTGTACGGCCAAAAAGACCCCAAAAGTAACCACACCCACTCCCACAACAACTCCATCAATGGCACCAGGAACTAACTAACTAAACGACGAGAAGCAAGGTGACTTAATTGTCAGTAGAGAATATTTGAAACCTTAATTCTTTGTTGTTATCCCTCCTGGAAACCCAAGGTAGGAGCAATTCATGAATTGCCCCTACCTTGGGTTTTCAGAATTTAGGTTATTTTCTGTTGCTAATTCATCCTAGTTACTTTTTGACGAGGAGTCGATGAGCTGGATAAATCTACAAATACTTTTTCAACAATAATTCGAGCTTCTGCTTGGTAGCTGCGGGAACTTTATCCATCGGTGTGAGGATCGCATATTTGAGAGCCGAATGAGCCTCTGAGACAAATAGATTTGCTGTCAACCTTTTTACAGCTTCTCTGATAACTTCTTGAGCGTTGAGGGCATTTTTCTGGAGATTGGCGATCACTAGTTCGATCGTCACACTATCATGATCTGGATGCCAACAATCATAGTCTGTCGCCATCGCTAAAGTTGCATAGGCGATTTCTGCTTCTCTCGCTAACTTAGCTTCTGGTAAGTTTGTCATCCCAATTACTTTACCACCCAACATCCGATACATATTTGATTCGGCTTTGGTAGAAAATGCGGGGCCTTCCATACAAATATATGTACCGCCTTGATGTAAAATAACATCAGGTAGATTAAGTCCGGCGATCGATGCGGCCAAAACGTCTGCCAATTGATGACAGACAGGATCGCCAAAGGCAATATGTCCGACGATTCCTTCACCAAAGAATGTCGATCGACGACTGCTAGTTCGATCGAGAAATTGATCGGGCAAAACAAAATCTAGCGGTTTAACTTCTGCTTGCAATGAGCCTACCGCTGATGCTGAAATTAGGTATTCTACACCAATTTTTTTCATCGCATAGATATTGGCTAGGTACGGAACTTCCGAAGGTGTCAGATGATGATTTCGCCCGTGTCTAGCCAAAAAAGCCACTTTTGTATCACCCAATTTCCCGACAATGAGATTGTCAGAAGGATTGCCAAAGGGTGTTTCGATCGTCATCTCTTCGACATCAGTTAGTGCGGACATTTTATAAAGTCCACTCCCACCAATAATTCCAATTTTAATATCACTCATTCGAGAGGGTCCTTGGTACTAGTAAGTAAATATTTTACAGTAGATAGTCACCACTACCAAAGCCACATCGATCTCGACAGGTTCAATAACAACCACCTAAAATCTAAGTGCTGGGGAATGCTACAATCCTCAATTAATTTAAGACTTGGATTTCGCTTCGTTAATTTTGGTATCAATATCAATCAAAGTATCTAAAACAATGCGTTTGGCATATAGTTTCCAACCCCACTTTTGGATTGCGATCGCCGCTGCTGTTCCTGCCACCGCTGGGATATAATCTAGAGGCTGGTTTAGTGATATGGCAAACAATAAACCCAACCCCGCAATGCCCCAAAATGGTAGTGCCACAGTTTGACGTTGAGTCTCAACCAGTTTGACGATACCCCCAGTAGGTAATTCCGCTTCCAAAAGTGCTTTGACTTCCTGTTGCTCGCGCATATTGACTGACAAGCCAATTTTCCGTCGCAGCTTCTCGATCTTTCGAGCATCGCTGCTGTATTGGATCAATTCGTCTTCTGCCATCAATACTAGCCGTTCATATTGTCCCACGGTCACACCAAATCTACACTTGCGATCGATACTGATTATAGTCGATTTAGTTGCCGTTCGATCCTAATATTCTGCGTCTAAGGAGATCTTCGGTGCCACTGATGGCGAAGATTGTTACAATACTTAATAGTAGATCATTATTGTTATCAGATCGACATGAACACCACATCACCCACTCAGTTCGGTTCACCATCGAATCAGTCAGCAGTAGCAGTACCAACCGAACTAGTGGCTGATACATCAGTCCTTCCCTCGCGGCGAGTCAAGGAACCGAATGATGATGGTTGGCAACGCTACGATCCGATCGAGATCGCCGAGTATTACAGTAGTCGTCCACTGACCGTATTTGGTCGTTTTGTCAATATCTTCTTTCCGATGATTAGCTTTGTGCTGGGGTTGTGGGTAGACAAAAAGACCAATAGCAGCAAAAAAAATCTAGGTAAGCGGGCAATTCAGATTCGGAAATTGCTGACAAAATTGGGGCCAGCCTATATTAAAATTGGTCAAGCTCTCTCGACTCGTCCCGATTTGGTACCGCCCCAATTTTTGGAAGAACTGGCAGAACTCCAGGACAACATTCCGGCGTTCTCTAATGAGATTGCTTATGGGTTTATTGAGGAAGAATTGGGAGATCGACCAGAAAGTATCTATGCTGAAATTAGTGCTGTTCCTGTAGCTGCGGCATCATTGGGACAAGTATATAAAGGCAAGCTCCATAGCGGCGAAATCGTAGCGATCAAAGTTCAACGCCCTGGATTGGCAAATAGCATTGCCTTAGATTTGCATATTATGCGGACTATTTGCACTTGGGCACAAAACAACTTTGAACGGATTCATAGCGATTTGGTGTCGATCGTCGATGAGTTTGCCGATCGCATTTTTGAGGAAATGGACTATGAAAATGAAGGCCGCAATGCCGAAAAATTTGCCGAACTATATGGCAATATGCAAGACATTTATGTGCCCCAAATTTATTGGCAATATACAGGGCGACGTGTCTTGACGATGGAGTGGATTACGGGGACAAAATTAACTAATTTGGAAGCCGTAGCCGCTCAGGGAATTAACGCCACATATTTAGTTGAAGTCGGTGTACAGTGCTCTCTGCGCCAACTTTTAGAACATGGATTTTTTCATGCCGATCCTCATCCAGGAAATTTACTCGCCACACCGGATGGTAAATTAGCTTATCTAGATTTTGGGATGATGAGTCAGGTAAAACCATATCAACGGTATGGTTTGGTAGAAGCGATCGTCCATTTAGTCAATCGCGATTTTGACGGGTTAGCGCGAGATTACGTCAAGCTAGAATTTCTCACCCCAGATACAGATTTAACGCCGATCGTGCCAGCCTTTGCTGACGTTTTTAATAGTGCCTTTGGTGCGAATGGTACTGATGTTGCCGATCTTGATTTCAAGAGCGTCACAGATCAATTATCTGGAGTAATGTACAAATTTCCCTTCCGCGTACCAGCTTATTATGCCCTAATTATCCGATCGCTAGTCACACTCGAAGGAATTGCCATCTCTGTCGATCCAACCTTTAAAGTACTAGCAAAAGCTTATCCCTACGTCGCCAAACGACTACTCACAGATCCCGCTCCAGATCTGCGGAACTCCCTCAAAGAACTCCTCTTCAAAGATGGATCCTTCCGCTGGAATCGACTCGAAAATCTACTCAATAACGCCCGCGATAGCGAAGAATACGATCTAAATCAAGTAATCGACCAAAGCTTAGAATTCATTCTCTCCGATCGAGGGATATTCATCCGTGATTATCTCAGCAATGAAATCGTGCGCGGTTTAGATGATTTTGGCTATAACATGCTCCAAAGCATCACCCATACAATTCAGCGCGGAATAGGGATGGAGGTAAAACCCGCCGCACAGCCTCAACAACTATCCGAAGGTCTCCAGCACATTCAAAAGATTTGGGGCATCTTGCAGCAGACGAGAGGCTTCGATCCGATGATAATTTTGCCCAAGATTCCCCAGATCTTAGTCAACTCCGAAA
Organism: Chamaesiphon sp. OTE_70b_metabat_96; assembly: GCA_031376885.1. Taxonomy (GTDB): domain Bacteria; phylum Cyanobacteriota; class Cyanobacteriia; order Cyanobacteriales; family Chamaesiphonaceae; genus Chamaesiphon. The sequence goes on from JANMEL010000283.1 coordinate 9,261, forward strand.
CCCGCATCTTCGGTCAAAAAATAGCTAGCGGATTAGCTCAACGGATGGCAGCGCGGTTAATTCGGGAAGTATTGTTGCAAGAAACTACCGAACTCGATCGCCCCCGACTTGCCCTACCAGGCTTGAAATAGAACAGGGGTCAGGGATTAGTGGGTTGGGTTGCGCTCAAGCTTAACCCAACTAACACTAGAATTACTCAAGATCCCCGACTTCTCCAAGAAGTCGGGGATCTGATTGATTCCAGCCAGAATTTATCATCTCATATCTTGCACCAGAACTAAAATACTAATAAAAGTGGTCACTGGATAGTGAATGGTGGTCAGTTCTATCCCCTATCCCCTATCCCCTAAAACACTAGTAACTTTGTTTTGATGCAAGATGTCAGATTATTCAGTTTTGGCAAACATCTCTTTGGCTTTGATCAAAATATAGGGCATTCCACCTAGTACGACGATCGCCGTCAACAACAGTATAAACAAAGCCTGTCCCATTGGCGACCCAACATTCCAGATTTCTTTTTGCTGTTGATAATCGATGAGGGAGCCGAATAGATCGAACATGATAAAGTTTGTCAGACAAGTATAAATCGTATAGGTAAAAGCAAAATAATGATCTGTTTGCTTGCGATTTAAAATCAGCCATGACAGCAATAAACCCACTCCCAGAAAAATTAAGTCACCCAAGAATAAATTGCCCAAAATTGTTTCGCACAAACTTCGCACAATTTTGGGCGATCGATTTAAGGAAATACATTGCCAAAACTGATTTATAGTCCAAGCATCAACAGCAACCCAAATACTAAGATAAAAGATATATGAATACCGTAACCAAAGAGAGGTCTCCATCTGTAAATAATATTCTCAGCTTAACTTACTGCATATCATAACCAAAACAACTAGCATCAACCTCATCTAGATTGATATCTGCCAATCCATATTCAGCCCACCGTTGGCTCACCATCTCCGCCGTAGCTGGATCCGACTCTAGAGCTTTGCCCCATTCATGTTCGGTTTCTGGATAAACCTTGGTCGTTGCATCCATCCCCATCCGGCTACCCAATCCAATTTTGGGCGTGGCAAAATCAAGTTTGTCGAAGGGGGTATCGGGAATGATAAATACATCCCGTTGGGGGTCAACTTTGGAACTAATCGCCCATACTACTTGCCGTGGATCGCGGATATTGATATCTTTATCGACAACGATGACAAACTTAGTATAAGTGAATTGGGGTAAGGCACTCCAAAAAGCTAATGCGGCACGTCTAGCATGTCCAGGATAAGCTTTATCGATCGAAATAATCGCCGCTTTGTAGCTCAATGCCTCCATGGGGAGGAAGAAGTCTACAATTTCTGGTACCTGTTGACGTAAAATGGGTGTATAGATCCGATTGAGGGCGATCGCGATTGTCGCTTCTTCTTTCGGTGGACGACCACTAAATGTGGTGAGATAAATCGGATCCTTGCGATGTGTCATGCAGTTGAATCGAATCAACGGGCATGATTTGGATTGATTATAGTATCCCATATGGTCGCCAAACGGCCCATCGGTCATTTCTTCCCCTGGGGTAATCGTTCCTTCGAGGACAAATTCCGCGTCTGCGGGTACCTCTAGATCGATCGTCTTGCACTTGGTCAATTTTACCCCAGCACCGCCATAGAGTCCAGCAAATAACCACTCTGATAAGTCTACCGGAATCGGAGTCGCTGCCGCCATAATTATCAATGGATGTACGCCTAGAGCGATCGCAATTTCCAGCTTCTTCCCGCATTCGGCAGCTTTCCGCAGGTGGCGCGCACCACCCCGCACCGACAACCACTGAATCGTCATCGTATTCTTCGATTGCAACTGAAGTCGATACACACTCACATTCGGCGTACCCGTCTCACAATCTTTGGTAATCACCAATCCCAACGTGATCACTTTCCCCGCATCGCCACCATAAGGGCGAATCAATGGCAAGTCATTTAAGTCCAGATCCTCCCCTTCAACTACCACCTGCTGACAGGCAGGAAAGAAATCTCGCCCTGGTTTTGCCTTGAGCACATCAAATAGCACTTTGCCCAATTCCACCGCGTCAGAGACCTTTTTGGGTGGTTTCGGCTGCTGCAACATTGCCAGCTTCCGCCCCAGATCTTCCAATTCCTGGGGCTGCTCCATATTCATCGCCCAGCAGACACGCTCGACTGTGCCCATCACATTGACAGCTACTGGATATTTCGATCCTTTGACATTCTCAAATAGTAATCCAGGGCCACCACACTGCAACATCCGATTGGAGATTTCGGCAATTTCCATATCGGAATCGACTAATGTACTAATCCGTCGCAGTTGTCCTCGTTGTTCGAGTACGTCTAAAAATCCTCTGAAATCCCGCGCCATGCGATCGCCAAGTGTAAAGTTATATTTCTATTCTATCGGGACTGAGGGTGACTGGGGGACTGGGGGACTGGGGGACTAATTCATCCTAAGAGTCAACTCTGAACTCTGCGCTCTGCACTCCTCATCCCTAATTTCCTTTGGATTGAAAGCTGTAGAAAGTATAGATATCAAAGAGAGCACCGACAAAACCACAGACTAAACTGATGGTTAACATTCCTTGCCAAGCGGAGCCACTGCCAAATGTATCGAGAAATGCGAGCAGCATGTTTGTGGTAAGTTGACCGACAGATTCTAGCCCAGGAACACAGGATAGTAACCAAGTGCTGGCTAAGAAACCGGAAATCGGGATAGTTGGGGCAATAGCACTAAATAGTATAGCAAGGGCTAGAGAACGCAGGAAGTTTGATGACACGATCGTACCCTAACCTGCCTGATGGCCGAAAGAACAATGGTGAATGATATAGCAGGGGTGAGGGGTCAGGGGTCAGGGGTCAGTGCGGTAAATTGAGGGTTTCCCAACCAAGTCGGGTCACCTGCCCTGGCGACTGCTATAAAAGTCCACCCGTATATCATAGGTTTGACAACAGGCGATCGCTCAATTCTGTGAGAAATCTTAAAATATCATTAAACTTTTTGACAATTGCGGTGAAATCTATATCTAAGTTGCCTTACAAGGCCGATCGGTTGTTGAATCTGAGAAAATCATCGCACCTATTCTCAGGAACTTTTACAAAGATTGAGGTAATCTGATAGCAGGAGCATAATTTTCAGCACCACTCACATCACGATCGTAGGTAACTATCAGATTCGTACCTCAAAGCTATGGTGAATCACCAATCAGCGCAGAATACCACTCTATTGAGACAAGTCTTTAGTCGCATTCATGGGGACAGTTGCCCAAAGAATTACAATTTTCACATGCATACTATCTGTTCCGATGGTAAGCTCACCCCAGAAGGCTTGATCGCTCAAGCTGTCGAGATTGGATTGCAGGGATTGGCAATTACCGATCATCACAGCATTAATAGCTATTACCGTGCTACTGAGTGGCTAGCAGCAAGAAAAATCGAGTCGCTACAATTGTGGACAGGAATTGAAATTACTGCTTATCTCGCACCTGTAGATATTCATATTCTCGGTTATGGTTTCGATCCTACAAATCCAGGCTTGGCTCCATACTTGACTGGGAGCGAACCCAAAGGTGCAGATGCTCGTGCAGAGCAAGTCATCAATGCTCTCCACGTTGCTGGTGGTATTGTGGTGCTAGCTCATCCGGCTCGTTATCGTCGCCCCGCCGAAGAATTGATTCCTGCCCTAGTTGCCATGGGCCTTGATGGTGTAGAAACTTATTATGCCTACAATAATCCTCAACCATGGATTCCCAGCTTCGAGCAGACAGAAACAGTCAAACGCCTCGGCAATAATCACAACTTACTCCACACATGTGGTACCGATACTCATGGCGTAGATCTCCTCCAACGTCTATAAATGTCGATCGCGGGTATGGAAAGGGGCGATCGAGGTATAATAGTATATATAGACTATTAGATTGGATAGCTTGAATTAGAGGAGTTGAAAAAAGTGGTATCCTGCTTTGATGTTGCAAATTACTTTATTTCGTTAGCAAATGAGACTGGCTCTTTTGTCAGCAACTTAAAATTGCAGAAGCTGGTTTATTATGCCCAGGCTTGGCATCTAGCAATTCATCAAACTCAACTGTACCATTTACTTTATCAGTCTTAGCAAATATTTAGTTTTTTTAAGCGTAAATTGTCTACAGTAGATCGACAAAAATTGCTCAAACATTAGTGTAGATCGACTTTCGTTAGTGCCCATCGCCAATAAACTTTCTGCGAAAGTCAGGAAATAGGGGGTGTTATCGATTGAAACAGCACTGAAAAAGATTGGATTTTTACTTTCGCAGGAGGTTCAATTTTCACTTAGCATACTCGATCGAGAATATCTAATACTGCTTTGGGGATTAGTTTATCCTTAAACCAGATTACTTCGCAAGGTAAATCCGATGCCTTGACCCCAGCCTTTTCTAGATTCAGTCGATCGGATATTGCTAAAATAAGATTTTTGCAGCCAGATTTATGAACTTGAGCGAATTTTTTCTGTAAATATTCAGGTCGCCAATAACCGACTATTTCCAATAGATAACTACGTCCATCGGGATGTACCAATCGAAAATCAGGAATCATTACACTCCCAGGAATGGGCAGTAAATCTACCTCGCGCTCTAGTACCCATTCAGTTTTGAGTTTTTCCCACCGACTAGCAAAAGCAGATTCCAACATACTATCGTAGGATTTTCCAGGTGGATAATGTGTCTCCAATCCACAATTAGCCGTGAGATTAAAGCGACCGATTTTGATATTACCTGTATAGAAATCTTTGGTTTGAAGAGTGGCGGTGAGACTCCATTTCGTGACGTGGAGAATAGCGGGAATCAATTTGGCGATCGCTAGTCCATATCTAGTACTAGCTTTAAATAAACTAGTCGGCCCATCGATTTTGATTGTAAACCCATTATCGGCATCACCTTCGATATAGGTCATCAATTGAAACAATTTTAGATAACGAAATAACAGCTTATATTGCCCAGGCACATTCCGATGAGCATTAATCGTCATCTCACTGGCACGATAAAATATCCCCTGAACTTGAGATAAATTATAGCGGTGAATCAGTGCCACTGGATCGGGTGGATTAAATTCAGTCAAAATCCGATTGTCAGGTAAATCTGCATACAATCCTTGGGTAATTTGAATCGGGCGAATTTCTTGGCTCAATTCTTGGGAAAGTTTGCTGGCGAGAGTAGCGAGGGTAGCTTTGCTATTTTCGACGCTGGGGCTAATTGTTGCGGCGAGTGCATATACTCGTTGACGAAGTTCGCTGGGGTTGAGGGGGCTAATTATTTCAAAGGTGCTAAAACTCTGACTCTTGAGCAGATGGGCAAATCCCCGTTTGACGCGAAAGTCGGGATTGTCGCCTTCTAGCTCCAGGAGTAGCTCGTCTAATTGTCCCTGAGTGCCGCCAATTACCGACTTGAAGCAGTCGATATTATCTGTCGCCATCTGGAGATGGTGAGCATCGATTTCGACTCGTTTGGGGACGATCGATTCTCCATTATATCTGTAGATGAGTAGTTCGCTCGGAAGCATAACGCAGAGGGCGCAGAGTAAGGGGAGAACGCAGAGAGTGGGCTAGAGGATAGATCGAATGAACCCAGACTGGTTAAAGTCTGGGTTCAGTTGATGCAGTGGTAGCTGCAATTTATTGATGCTATGGGCAACGTCGGACTCGAACCGACACGCTTTCGCGGATGATTTTGAGTCAACTGCGTCTACCAATTCCGCCAGTCGCCCCTATTAGCTTTTCCATCATAACCCATAGTTGGGTTATTTAGCAAGGCTTGATATCGATCGGTTTGCGACCAGCGATCGATCTCCTTTGCCCGCAATACGGGTACTGGGTGGCTGAGTTGTTCGGTTTGGGTAGATGCGAGCATTTTGCCAAAATCGGTACTGCTAATGTCCTCGTAGGCGCGAGCCTGAGCGAGAAAGGCATCGACATTTAGGAGGGGTGCGAGGGTGGGGGAGCCGCCGGAGAGTTTCATCAAGACAGAAATTACTGTTTTGGGATTTTGGGCGACGAGAAGGGCGGCTCTGTCGCAACTAAACTCGGCACAGCGCAACCATTGCAACATTTGACCCTGGAGATTTTGGGCGATCGCACCGCCAATTCCTGGCAGTAGTCCACCTGTGGCTAAGACGATAATATTTGCGAGGGTGAGATAGACTCCGTGCTCGCATTTGATGTGTCCCAATTCGTGAGCGATGACGGCTTGCAGCTCTTCGGGGGTTAATAAATCGACCAATGAGGTATGGACGACGATAAAGGGTTTTTTACCTCTTACTGCCATCGTATAGGCATTGGGGGCAGGATTTTGTTTGAGATATAGTTGAGGGACTTCGAGGTCGAGAATCTCGCAAGCTTCGACTAATAGTTTGTGAATGTGGGGCAGTTGATTTTCACCGACTAGGACGCTAGCGGCGATATTATTGAGATATAAAAATTCTTCGGTGACTCCACCGATTAAGTTTCGCACCAAGAGATCCAATCCTGGTAATCTCCGCAGGGCGGTGGTAGCTTCGAGGTCTAAAGGATGACGAAACCGATCGGCTTTGAGACCAATTAATTGAGTTTTGGCGATTAACATGATGATAGATGGGAAAGGTCTGTTGATATCGATGGTTTCGTCGTCAGGAGATATTTATCTATTCTTCAAACAACCATTTTTGAACCCGTTTGAGACTATCCCACTCTGGTTTACGGCTAAAACCATCTTGGATATTTTCGACGATTTGAGTGTGGATTTCTTCTGTCAATATGAGTTGTTGGATCGCTTCGATATGTTCGCGAACACCTTTCTCTTTGGTTTCCAACATTGCTAAGACAAGATTGACTCGACTTTGAGCGTCGTATGGTTCGAGTTTAGCAGCTTTGTGAGCAGCTTTGAGAGCTAATGGGGCTTTATCTTCGAGTAGGTACAACCATGAAAGACACGTCCAAGCACTGGTAAGTTTTGGCGATTGATTACAAATATCAATAAACACCGGAATCAATTTAGCTGGACTTTCACCATTTTGATAGTCTCTAATTGCGTCATCAAATAGTTGTTCCGCTGGGGTAATTGTTGTTGTTTCAGTCATTGGTTAGGGGATAGGGGATAGGGGTTAGGGGATAGGGGGATAGGGGGGAGGGGGATAGGGGGAT
>JANMEL010000005.1:0-24774 GCA_031376885.1 Chamaesiphon sp. OTE_70b_metabat_96
AAGGTACAACGTCTGCGTGTTAGGCAGCAATCGGGTTTTTAAAGCGGTTGAATACCCTTCCGCTAGTTCTATTATACCAAACTTGAGATGTCTATAGATAACTATGTTCATTAGTATCGACAATTAATCCACCCTGCCTCACCCCCAGTTCCCCCCTCTCCCACCTTCAAATGACCTACTACATCGCTCCTGCTTTCCTAGACAAATTAGCTGTCCATATCACCAAGAATTATCTAGATCTACCAGGTGTGAAAGTGCCGCTGATCTTGGGCGTACATGGGCGGAAAGGGGAGGGAAAAACTTTTCAGTGTGAATTGGTATTCGATCGAATGAAAGTCGAAGCAATCCATATTTCGGCGGGAGAATTGGAAAGTCCTGATGCGGGAGATTCGGCTAGGTTGATTCGGTTGCGGTATCGGGAAGCCGCCGAAGTGATTAAGGTACGGGGAAAAATGGCTGTGTTAGTAATTAATGATATCGATGCTGGTGCAGGCAGATTTGACCAAGGGACGCAGTATACAGTTAATACTCAATTGGTGAATGCGACGTTGATGAATATCGCCGATAACCCTACAAATGTCCAGTTGCCAGGTAGTTATGATTCGACTCCTTTACCTCGGATCCCGATTATTTTGACGGGAAATGATTTGTCTACTCTTTATGCTCCGTTGGTCAGAGATGGCCGAATGGAAAAATTTTATTGGGTACCCACTCATGAGGACAAAATTGGGATTGTGAGTGGGATATTTGCACCAGATAATATCTCAGCTTCAGAAGTTCGACAATTAGTCGATCGATTTGCCGACCAAGCAGTTGATTTCTTTGGCGCAATGCGATCGCGTATTTATGACGAACAAATTCGCGAGTTCATTCAAAAAGTTGGTCTAGAAAGACTCAGTATCGAAGTGGTCAATCCAGCTAGCGGCAAAAAACCTACTTTCCCCAAACCCTACTTTACTCTTTCTCGTTTAGTCGAATTTGGCAATCTGCTAGTCCAAGAACAAAAATCTGTGGCTGAAAGTAGATTAGTTGAAGAATATAACCGAGTCCGCTATCAAAATAAAAATAGTTAGGGAACTTAATTTTACTCATACCCGTCAAAGTACGTGGTTGAAATAATTACTATTCCATATGAAACAGCTTTTATTTATCCCTACTAGCCTAGCCATCTGTGTTGCTGCGACAATTACCCAATCAGCTCCACCAGCTATCGCTGGGGGCATTGGCAACAACTATATCGGCCCTGGAGTCACTTTTGGTGGTGGGCAAAGTGTGTTTGGGATCCAGAGCAAACTAGGCATCTCAGACAATGTTTCTCTGCGTCCCTTTGTCATATTTCCATCGAACAATACGCAGTTTGGTACTAGTATCACTTATGATTTGGATTTGCGTCAATCGCCTTTACCCATTACCCCATTTATTGGAGTCGGCATCGCTTTTCAGAACGTAGATCGAGTTAGTACGACTAATGGATTTGCCCAAATTGGAGCAGATTTGAATATTAATGAAAACTTTTCTATTTTAGGATCGGTAGCAATTCCATTTAATAGTAATAACGCTAATACTAGCGTTAATTTAGCGGCTGGTTTACGTTTTTAAAAACTCGATTCGCTGAACGAGAGGCTGCGCCAACGACGCGATCCTCCAGGCAGTCATCAAACGGCTGCCTTCCCAGAGCGGCTTCGTTGGGATTTTAACCCGCCCTAAATAAACACCTCGATTTCTACTCCATCATCGCCGATCCAAGCCACCTGCGTGACACCCCGATCGATCGCAACTTGGCGGATTTGCTCGATACTTTCATCCTTGAGATACATTTCCACCCGCCCCGATTCAGGCTCCGAGCGTAATTTCTGTGCGTAAATTAGGGCACTCGCCGCAGCCGTAGCAGTCGTCGCCACTACCAACCAGTCAGCATTGACAGTCTGGTGAGGCATAGCGGCATGAGATTGGAGCACTTGCTGTAAGTCTTCAATATTCAGACAAAAGCCGATGCCTGGGCAATTTTGCCCCTGTGGATGATAGAGTGCTAGCAACCTGTCGTATCGTCCGCCCTGTGCGAGAATGTGAGCACGATGTTCAGTTTGAGAAATCGTCACCGCCTCAAATACGATTCCGGTATAGTAATCAAAGGTTTGAATCAAACTCAAATCCAGTACTAATGATAATGGTGTCTCACTAGCCGCCGCCAATAATTCGATTAAGGCTTGGAGCTGAGAGATCGTCGTCTGACTGCTAACATCCAAGTCTAACTTAGCTAATTTCCCCAATACTCGATCGGGTTTACCACGCAAATCGAGGATCGATAAAGCCAACTCTCGCTGAGTGGGAGTCAGTGCCAACTGTTCTAAGCTTACTCGATCGAGATGCGCCCAACACTGGCGAATTTGAGTCTGAAATTCGATCGGAAACAGTGCCAACAATGCCCGACTCAATCCAGCCTCACCCAATACCAATTGCCAATTGGCGACACCTAGACACTCCAAACAATCAGCCAATAGCAAAATCGCCTCACCATCAGCTAAAGTGCCCCCAGCACCCAATAACTCAATCCCCGCCTGATAAAATTCCTGTTGTCGCCCATGTTGTTCCGCCGAGGCTCGCCGAAACACATTAGCCATATAGTACAACCGCTGAGGATACAAACTCCCCATCCTTGTCACCGCTGCACGAGCGATCGAGGCCGTCAATTCCGATCGTAACCCCAGCGTACCACCTTCGGGGTCGGGAATCTGAATCAATGTCTCTCGATCGACCGCCCCACCCGCAATCAACGTCTCCAATCTTTCCAAAGTAGGCGTAATAATCCGATGATAACCCCAGCGATGCAGTACATCTTGAACCTTCGTCTCAATCCAATTTTTTTGTGCCACATCTAATGGCAATAAATCCCGCGCTCCTGGCGCATAGGAATTCAAGCGACTATGAGAATTATCGCTCTGTTTGGGTCCAAATGTAGCAGGGCGGCGATCGGTCATCTTTACTGAGGTCAACTAGCAGCTCCCCATTATAGCAGTCGTCAGGGCGAACGCGTTCGCCTAACGTCTCGGAGAGAAGCCCATAAAACTTCCCGATCTTATGAATTGTGGTCAGGATTGTAGACTACATCAGATTTAGCCAGCCAAACATTCGATCGATCTTTAACTCGATCGCTATAGCAAAGTCTGGAACTGGTAACATAGCATTGGGATCGTCGATAACTTCCAAATTCCGGTCGATCCGACTGATAACTACAGATCGATCTTCAGGATCTATCAGCCAACCCATTTGCGCTCCATTTGCCAAACAGTGATTGATATTCTTCAAAACCTTATTCGCACTTTGCCCAGGGGAAAGTATCTCAATTGTCCAATCAGGAGCAATTATAAAAACATTTTCGATTTGCCCTTCATTGTTAGGAATTCGAGAGTTTTTAAAGACAGCCAGATCGGGTACTATGGATCTACCCCCAAAGGTACAGCGCAGTTCGGGAAAGGCTGTAGCAATCCCTTTTCTCCTCAAAGCCAAACTAAGCTCGATTCCAAGCTCACTTTGAATGATGCTGTGATGACCTTGAGGCATAGGTTTCTGAATAATTTGACCATCGATATATTCACTAGCTGGTTTCGTCTCAGCAAGCTTTAGGAACTCTTCTAGCCCGATCTGTTTAATTGGGGTTTGAACCATTGACAATTTTCTCCTGATTAATTAACTTAATTACCTCTGATTTCATCAGCAAAACTAGCTATTTTATCAAATCTCAACATCCCAAAAGCCGAACCCCAGACTTTCTCATGAGTGTTTATATCCATCCCTTTATCCAAACTAACCCAAGTATTTTCAGTGATTTCTACCTCACTAATGAGATAAGTCATCGCTCCATTCTTCTCAATTTTACAACCATTTCCTGGCTCAACTTCACCGCGAAATATATCTCCATCTCGCCGAAAAATCATCGAACAATTAACACGGCGATCGATACAATCTCGCGTAATAGTTTTTAAAATCTCCGGTTCTCGTGCGGCTCCAGCATAGAGCATCGCATCTTGAAGGCTATAGTTCTCGATATAAGTATCATCACCTCTATCGACAACTTTATGCACCCCCTGACGATAAGGAGTCCACAAATCGTGATCGTATACCTGCTCTGAATAAAATCCGATCGCATCAAAAAATTCAAATGGTAACGGTCGAAAAAATATCCGAATATGCGCGTAATGTTGAGGATCGGCAGATGATTGTTTATAATTACTAAAGTCACCTGCCATCCATTGTGCTAAAACAATTGAGTCAGTCATCAAGAGGGGTCAGGGGCGTGCACTGAGCGTAGCCGAAGTGTGAGGGGTCAGGGGTGAGGCTAGTAGGGTTTAGGTGGGAGATGGTAGTAGCAAAAAATCGATGATTGACATCCATTCGCTCCCCTAATCCCTAATCTCTAATTGTCCGAAGTTCGGAAGCGAAAGAGGCGGTGATAACTCCCTTACCGTCGCTGGTTTTGATTTGAGATACTCGAAAACGTAAATTGGGATTGACGAACCAAATTCTCTCTTCAGCGGCGGCTCGATCGTATTCTGTGGTTAGGATAAAAACACCATCTTCAGTAATCTTATATTCACCGACAGCGGGCATTGTTTCAGCATAACCTCGATCGCGCAGTAATTTACCTCGATTGGCAAATTTGGGGTCGGGAATTGGCACGAGAATAGTGGTTCCTTTGAGAACTTCTTTTTCATCCCAATCTGATTCTCCTTCCCAAGTCATTTGAAATGGAGCTACCGCCAAACTAGGATCGATATCATAAGATTTACATAGATCGATGACTTCCATTCGATCTTTGGTCAATGCCACAATATCTATCGCCGATCTTACCGCTTCAAAGTGGCTAAAGATCATATGATGAGCACTACGTTGGGATTTCCATTGCCCGATCGAATTTCCAACAAATTGATTAATATCCATTCCTACGATCGATTTAACGTTTTTTTGATTTCGATGACTGGCGGCGGGTGTTTTGCTTCGTAGTCGTAGCTACTTTGGTCGTCTTCTGCGCTGGTATTGCTGCAACTTCTGCAATTGGTGCAGCTTCAACTGGTTCAACTTCAGCAATCGGTTCAACTTCAGCAATCGGTTCAACTTCTGCAACTGGTTCAACTTCTACAATCGGTTCAACTTCTGCAATCGGTTCAACTTCTGCAATTGGTTCAACTTCTGCAATTGGTTCAACTTCTGCAATCGGTTCAACTTCAGCAATCGGTTCAACTTCTACAATTGGTTCAACTTCAGCAATCGGTTCAACTTCAGCAATCGGTTCAACTTCAGCAATTGGTTCAACTTCTGCAACTGGTTCAACTTCTACAATTGGTTCAACTTCTGCAATTGGTTCAACTTCAGCAATTGGTTCAACTTCAGCAATCGGTTCAACTTCTGCAATCGGTTCAACTTCTGCAATTGGTTTGATTGTAGCAACTGGTTCAACTTGAGTTGATGGATCTGCTAACATTGTCACGCTGATTATCTTTCCACCTCGACGACTGATTGAACTAAGTCTTTGAGAGAGAGAAGAATAAGCAACCTTAATAGTAGAAATACTAGTTCTGATCGTGCCTTGGTTGTAAGCAGATTGGACTTTGATCTCAAACGATCGATCTGTATTACTTGTTGACTCAAAAACAGTATTGATTGTCATAATAAATTGTTCCTATAATAGGGCTTTGTCAAACCCACACCAAAAAAATATTAAAAGGTTGAAAAAATTCGATCTTACTTCACAATAGAGAATATCAAAATTTTTGGAGAGCGCAGTATATTCTAACGTATACTTGCCAATTCTTATCAGCTAGTCAGCCATAAAATATTGAAACTCTACTAACTGACTAGCCAAATTAGGTCAAAATCCTAAACCATCTCAGTGATGCTGACAATTTTGCCATTAGAGCGATGGATCTGCTGAATTTGAGCAGTCATGCGATCGGTAGTGACCATATACTGAGTAGTGCTAATGCGACGAGCAACGCCAGATTTGCCACCGCTGACAACAATCTTGAAAGTTTTCTTACCACCAGCACCGCCTAAGTTTACGCCCGATGCAGGTGTCTTGCTAGTACTATTGGTCGCAACACTATACACGAGCTGAGAAGATTTTACCGCACTACTGAGTTGTGCTGGGCCGCGATCGATCGCCACCATCCGATTATAAGTCACTTGACTCTGACCGGATTCAGTATTAGTACCACGGTTGTATGGCACAATATTATCGCCAAACGCCACTGCATACTCATCACTGTCGATATAAGAATCGATTTCGGCATCATAACCTTCAGCTACACAGCGCACAGTATGCGCCGAAACTTCAAGTTGTGATTGGGGCGGACGACCCAAAAAGTGCATAAAATTGAGTTCTACGAAGCGATAAGGCGCACATCGTTCAAAATGGCGCGCGCGATAAAAATCAGATTTACCAACTGCGCGGACAAATTCACGCACTGAGAGAGTACCATTACATAATTGAGACTCCGCCGAGGTGAGACGTTCGCTCTCCATGACGTGAGCATTGCCCAATACCTGCTTATAAACTGCGCGAATGGTCGATTGAACATCTTCATCCGATCGAGTAGCCCACAGCTCCGTACGTACCATAGTTGCCATAAAATTATTTCATCCTAAATTATTGTCAATTCCTGGAAGTTTAGATCTCAATCTGTAGGGGAGAGCGCGATTTCGTGACTCTCCCCCAAGTAATAATTAAACAGTAGTCATACTGACGATCGAACCACCTTGTTTGTGGATACGTTGGTAAGTTTCCGAAAGTTGAGCGTAGGGAACCATATAAACCTGGTTGCTGCGACGGAACTTGGAAATATTGTTGACAGTTTTGGCGCGATAACCAGTAACTTCAATCCGATAAACCTTACCTTCATCACTAGCTCCAACACCATGACGGGAGCGAGAAACAATTGGCGGATTGCGGAAGGTGTTCCCAGGAGCTGTAACAGCCGTAGGAACGGCGTTAATTACCAAAGAGTTAAGTTTGGGCGTTTTGCCTGCTAGATCGGCTTTCAGAGAGCTTGTAGATGCCCCACGTACCAATTGGAACGTATGAGTGAAGCCCACCATGTGAGTGATTGCTTCCGTTTTGTATCCTCGGATATAAGGAACAAAGTTTTCCCCAAAAACATTCTGATACTCGTCGCTGTCAAGGTACGAATCGATCTCAGCGTCGAAGTCACCTGCATCTAAAATTGCACTGTGAGCCTTCATTTCATCATAGCTATTTGGCGCGCGCCCTAATAGATGACGGAAATTCAACTCAATAAACCGATAGCGAGGGCAATCAGCAAAGCGAGACATATAGAGATCGGATTTCGCTACCGCACGCACAAATTCGCGCACGCTAAACGCACCCATTTTGAACTGAGACTCAGGTACAGCCAAACGTTCGCTCTCCATGACATAGGCATTACCTAATACTTGGCGATAAACGGCGACGATAATCGCTTCGGCTTCCGCGTCGGAAGTGCCTGGAATCCACTCAATCGGTGGAGTTTCGTCAAATAAACTCACACCTAATTTTGAAGCTGGGCCAAAATACATTTTTTAAGTCTCCCTACGTAAATAAAAATTAAAGCTGAGAGTGATTGTCCCAAGATTCTGAGGAAATCGATCGCTAACTTTACAAGTAGTAACCGATTCATCAGCTACTTCAAGCTCGTCAGAGCCATCTACTGCTCTAGCTTGCCCCATCCTCTAACTGTAATTTTCTCACTTTGTCTATATTAATCTTCATATATACCTGCAACTCCAAATGCTAAGAATCGTAAAGGGGGGGTGAGGGGTGAGGGATGAGGGGTGGGGTAATTAGTGGATTTAATGGCGATCGACGGTCACTTTTGATTCGACTTTGAAGATACTATCAGTAGGCTTGGTGACGATCGTTGCATCCCAGTTAATCGATCGCAAGAATTGTTCGCCTGATTTGGTTTCGACTACATCTACACCCCATTGGTTGGGTTGGAGCGCATCCGGTGAGCTGCTGGTGGCTGGGGTGGTTTTGATTCCGCCCAAAATCAGGATATCGTAGTCGATTCTCCAGGGGAGAGGCTCCGCCAACGAGCCTAAACTTGCTTTGGTGCGGCTACTATTCAAAATTTCAGCGCATTTTTTGCCCACTTCATCAGGAGTGAATAATTCGATCGGACATAATATTTCAACGATCCAGTGGGGATTATCTACCTCGCGACATTTCACTTTTGGATCCACACTAAAACCATCAACAAAGATTTGAGTAAATGCCGATCGGCTCAAAGCAGGCACAGCGGGATCGACTAGATCGAAATTGTGAGAAAGTAGCATTCGGAGCGATCGAGAATCATTCATAAGTAAAATTAACAATAGTGAATTAGCGTAGATCCAGGCTAGTCAAAAGACCATGCCGTGGATAAATATAGTAGGGGCGCGGGAACAGTGCCCGCCCTTCTTGTGTTCAAAAGGTGCGATCGAAACAGTCACCTAGATTAAACAAACGATTTGAGACTAACAATCAAATCGTCAAAATAACCAGCAACAATCGTTGGCGTAGCCTCTCCTGGAGAGAATTGTTGACTAGCTTCAATTCGACTCAAACTAGCCAATCTGAGTCCATCCAAACCAACCGCCATCGCATCTAATGGCACTTCCAATTCTTGGTAAAGTAGGTGCATATATTTTAGACCTTCAGCACTAGTATATTTCGATTCTCCCGCCGCGATCGCATAAGTAATCGGTCGTAGATAATGCCAAAAATCCCGCCAACAAGCTTCAGCTCGAATCGCTGGATATAATCCCCCACCTGGCTCGGTAATAGTCGGAAATTTTGTCAGCACATCCGATCTAGCTTCATCAACGATATCTACTACTCGATCGCGTAATAATTTGGCGATCGGCATTAAAGTAGAAGTCTGGGGGGATAACATGGCAATTCGATCGCAATCTTCATCAGTGAGATATACTCGATCGTTATTTGCCGCTTGAAATATCTCGATCGATTCTACTGGATGTTTCCAAGTATCAAAGCTGACAATTTGAGCCTTTTCAATTAAATCTTGGGCTTTTTCGGTGAGCATGATGGGTTTATCTAAATTATTGAAAGGATCCGGTCAAAACTTGAGTTAACTCACACAGTATTCACAACATCTTCGCGCTCTTTCATCGATAGATTCTTGTTGTTGAATAGCCATACTAGAGGAAGAGGGAATCTTCGCTGACGAAGACGATTTTGCTAATTTGAGAGATCGCTCAATACCTCAGTTACTCTCAATACCCTTGGTAAAGCAGCTAGCATTTTAGGTAAACGTATCAAAATCGAGCTGGTTGAAGGCTGATAGTTTCGACCGCTTTGGTTGCGTGCTTCGAGATCGAAACATCACCATTTCTGCACGATCTCTCCCTGAATATTCATCCTTCCTCCTCTTCCACGAACAAACTTTCTAAATCTTGACGAGCGTTAACTACTGATACTTTTAACCGAGACATTTCTAGACATCATGGATATCTTGAATGTCCAGTACAACATCACCAAGTGAATTGGTGAAGGTGGTATCCCACATTGCCTTGAGGAAAATCCCCACGGCTCCATTAAAATCTCGTGGTATTTGATAACCACATGTAGGGCATTTAAAATTCTTAGAACTACCAAGTTTTCTATGAACGTGACCGCATTTTGTGCAAGTCTTTGAAGTATATTCTTCAGTTATTCTCACCAATTTGGAACCATAACGATTACACAAATGTTCTAGGGTTTCAGAGAACTGATAGAACGCCCACGTCATCATTGCTCTAGCTGTCTTGTTTCTGAGCTTGCGCTGCTTTCTGACAACCATCGAAGACGTTTCAAAAGTTGGAAGTACAATTACATCATAATTTTTAGCCAGATAGGAAGCAACCTGTTTGTGACATTCAGAACGTAAATTTTTGATTCTTGTTCTCAGCTTTTCCATCGCCTGTCTTAGCTTAAATCTAAATCGTTTAAATTTAGAAGAATTAGCTAGATCGTGCTTTGACTTTAGTTTGTCCAGATGGGAGCAAAGTTTGGCTATTTTGTTAAAATCTGCATTACCAAATTCAAGAAATTCATTTCCGCTAAACCCAGTCATGAATGTTCTAATACCTGGATCTAAAGCTATTACTTTGTGCGTAACAGTTGGTGACGGTGAGAATTCAACTGGAAAATGAGCAAACCAACGCCCTTTGTTATAAGTAAGTTCGCTAGAACCATCAGTTAGTATACAAAAGTCTTGCCCTTTAAATTCTGGCTGAGGCAAATGTTTTGTCGTTGACACCATCCATCGACCTTTTTTATAGCCAGTTGGATCGAATTGAATCGTTGTTTTTTTGTCGCGAATACTCCTAAATCTAGCTATTCTTAAACCAGCTTGAGGTGATGGAATCTTTTGTTTACCCTTCACAATAAAAATTGGACTTCTCTTGGTTTCTGACCATGCTGTATAAGCTTCCATTGAAGCATTATCTAAAATTTTAGATACGTTCAATTCTAAGCACCATTCAGGAATCAAACCTGAATTTTTTAGCATTGTTCTAAAGCCGTGTTTCCCTCCTTTCTTTCCAATCTTAGTATATGCTTGATGCTCATTCAGGTAAGCAATCGAAATATTATAAACTTTGCGAACAGCCGCCACCCATTTTTTCCAAATAGTCTCAAGTTCTTTACTTGGGTATACTTGGTAACTCACTGTCTTCAGCGACTTGTTTTTTGTACTTTCTAAGTCCGTATAGTCGGCAACTGAAGACGTGAATGATGGCAAGAATATCTTCAACCATCTCTCGTTCTGGGCTGAGGTTAGTTTGGTTGAGAACCAAAATTTCAGTTTGCTGCCTAATACAGAGCCATGAGATAAGATCGAACCCAAATCTGCAAAGTCTGTCTTTGTGGGCAATGACAACAAGTTTGCAAGTGTTTGTGAGAACTCTGTCCAGTAAGGTTTGAAGACCTTTTCTTTTGAAGTTAAGTCCGCTGGCGATGTCGGTAATAATTTCCGCATCGGGGTAATGAGATTTGAGAAAGTTAATCTGTTGCTCAAGGTCAGATTTTTGACTGCGGCTTGAAACTCTGGCATATAGCAAAGTGACTCGCCCGTCGGTTGGGTTTCCTTGTCGAACAGGGATAATTGAATCGAGGTTGTATCTTCTTTGACCACCTTGGGTAAATATACCTTCGATTTTCCCATCAGACAGCCATCTTTCGAGTGTTTTGGTACTGACTCCCAGTCTGGAAGCAGCGACTCTTGGAGGTACATAGTTTACGGGCACAGGAATTTTACTGATTACTTACTCAGTTTATCATCAGATGTCCTTTATGTCTATTATGTCTGGATATTTTATGTCCTATTCTTTACTCCTGCTTGGATATTGCGTTCGAGAAAATAATCTGAAATATCATCGAGATCTTGGATAGCACTAGGGGCAATCGAACAGCGACTCATTAAATACTGTCCTTGGCTGACTGAAATTTCTGTTGTAATCGATCGATAACTAGATCTAGCTCAACACCTTCACCTCGATCGAGTTCAGCCACCGCCACATCTACCTTTTGACGAGTATCTTCAATCCAGCTTTCGTAGTCTTGATATTTTTCCTCTAGCAGCTTAAAAGCCTGAAATACAGCTTCATCAGCAGATTTAAACCTGCCCTTGTCAATTTGCGATCTGACAAACTGCTCTTGTTGTGGCTGGAGGGCAACATTCATACAAATTCTGTTTGCACCTTAGATAAAGTCAGTGCGATACTACCTATTTTAGCACTGAGATTTGCTTGAGAGAAGCTCTTTGTTAATTCCACTGTCGTAAATAAACACTACAAACTTAGTCCTGTAGCATGAGCATTCTATGGCGATCGGCACACTAGTACAAAAGTTCACGTTGAAAGGGCTGGCACTTGACTGGATTCGATCGAGTTTATCCAGCAAGTCTTGCGATCGATCCAAGAATATTAATAATCAAAGTCAATTGCTTTGTGCCAGAATAGATGAAGAGGGGCAAGGATATCTGAGCGATCTCAAATCAGAATGGATTAATTTAGAATTAAGTCAAGGGCAAATCAAGATAAAAGAGTTAATGTTTATTATCGATCGTTACTGGGGTAGATTTATAGCCTGGATGCGGTTGCCTAGATTTTCAACTTTTACAAGAATAAGATAAGCGAGTCGATAGAGCATATCCTAGTTGAGTCAGCGACAGCCGTAGGGTGGGCAAATGCCCACAACCCTAAGCGAATCAATAACTTTGGCTCGTTCTCTCGATCTTGATGAATTAACCTGGATAACTCGATCGTTATTTACTGATTCGATAATATTGCAATGAATCGAAATCGATAAACCACCAATCAAATGCTTAAATCTTGCCAAATCACCGCATTAGCAAACCGAGATAAATGTCTAACATTAGTCGTAACAATTACCACCTCTTGCCCTGGATAACGCTCGGCTAAATCTTGCCAAGTCGCACAAATAATCGTATCCGCATCTAGATTTCTATCTCCAGCCGTTGGTTGTCCATTTGCCCTGGCTGTCGCCCAGATTTCCGAAGCTAAATCCAAAATTCGATCTTCTACAGCCAAAAAATCAATCAACTGATGTAGATCGTCTAAAATTGGCAGTCCATCAGCAATTAGCCCCTGTTTTTGAGCTAGTAATAAACCTCTACGCACTTCATAATCACAGATTTTAGAACTAACAACATTAGCACGGATCAAGACTCGATCGAACCAGCTTTTCAAAGCTAACGTTTCTCGATCTAAATTCGGTCTACACAACTGCCCTAGAATACCTGAATCAATAAGTATAATCATTCGGCACTATACAGCTTTTGTCCGTTAGGGCGTTCCGCATCTAAAATTTCTTTAAAAGCATCAGACTCTTGCTTGGCATTTTCATCTGTAGCTAATCGTTCCCATTGACTATTGAAAACTTTGAGTTTTTCAGCTAGATTTTGGCGATATTCATTTTCTTCTACTGGAGTTTTCGGCTCCAACCCAAAGTTATTTTTGCTTTGAATTTTAGGTTGCTTTAGTTGCTGTTGCAAACTTCGTAGATCGATCGAGTCGATCCGAATCTGTTGCTCTGTACCCGATAAAATCATCTCACTATCTGTCGATTTCAATCCTGGAATAACTGCAATGCACTTAGAAAGATCGATAATTTTCCCGCTAGGTAGTTGAATTGGCTGAAGCATTCTAATATCTCCACTATCTCAATCTATGCTTAGATTATAAGCGAATCCAGACCCAAATACGATGCCCCTAATATAACCGCCGACTTTGGGGCAGGTTGGAGTTTAGCGGGAGTGCAAGAATTACTGAAAAAGGATCGGGTTAAAACTTGAGTTGACTCAGACAATACTCACGATATCTTCGCGCTCTTTCGTTGATACATTCTTTTTGACCCGCAGTTATTTTAGCCATTTAATGAGAATCTGGTATCCCCAATTCTTGCATGACTGTATCCAAAGATTTATCGTGCATATTTGCAAGTTCGATCGATGCGTTCATTCGGCGAACATTAGCGACGACACTATAAATATTTTAGAGTCTACCTACCACTATAACAAAAAGTAAATATTTTAACAACGTAGCTGATGGTGCTAATCTTTCATCAAAACCCCCAACTTCTTTACATCGCAGATTAGCCATACACCCGACCTAATTTCAGACCTCACATCCTATAATATGGATAGACCCACCATTGAGCATTTACCACTGTGACAGCACCAGGAACCTACAAAAATACCGTAAACTTGCCCCAGACTAAGTTTGACATGCGAGCGAATGCTGTCAAACGAGAACCGGAATTGCAAAAGTTCTGGGCGGATGAGCAAATTTTTGAACGACTGTCACAGTCGAATCCTGGTGAGATTTTTGTGCTGCATGATGGGCCGCCCTATGCCAATGGTACGCTGCATATGGGTCATGCGTTGAATAAGACGCTCAAGGATATCATCAATCGTTATCAGTTGCTCAAGGGGCGGAAGGTACGGTATGTGCCTGGTTGGGATTGTCATGGACTACCGATCGAGCTTAAAGTTATTCAGGATATGAAGCCGGATGAGCGCAAAAGTTTGACTCCGCTCGAATTACGTCAGAAGGCGGCGGCTTTTGCGCGGAAGACGGTGGAGGAGCAAAAGCTCGGCTTTCAACGGATGGGTGTTTGGGCGGAGTGGGATAAGCCTTATCTGACGCTGCAACCGGAGTATGAGGCGGCTCAAATCGGTGTGTTTGGGCAAATGGTGTTGAAGGGGTATATTTATCGGGGTTTGAAGCCCGTACATTGGAGTCCTAGTTCTAAGACGGCTTTGGCTGAGGCGGAGCTGGAATATCCCGAAGGGCATGTGTCGCGGAGTATTTTTGCAGCATTTAAGCTGGTGGAGATTGCGGAGCGGGCGAAGGCGATTCTGGAGCCGTTTCAGGATGATTTGGCGGTGGCGATTTGGACGACTACGCCTTGGACTATTCCGGCGAATTTGGCGGTGGCGGTAAATCCTGAATTGGATTATGCGATCGTCGAAGTGGGCGGACGGGAGGATAATGTTTATGGTGGTTGTAAATATGCGATCGTCGCTGCGGCGATGGTTGATGGTTTGGCGACGAAGTTAAATCTAAATCTGACTCAGCGGGCGGTAATTAAGGGTGCGGAGTTGGAGCACTCTAAGTATAAACATCCGTTGTACGATCGCCAGAGTCCGGTGATTATCGGTGGTGATTATATCACGACTGAATCGGGTACTGGTTTGGTTCATACTGCTCCAGGACATGGGCAGGAAGATTATATCGTTGGTTTGAAATATGGTTTGGCGATTCTCGCGCCTGTGGATGGGGATGGGAATTTTACTGAGGAAGCGGGGGATGTATTTAAGGGTGCGAATGTCCTCGGCGATGGGAATGAGTTAGTTATTAAGGCTTTGGGTGAGGCGCATTCATTAATTAAAGAGGAGGCTTATCCCCACAAGTATCCTTACGATTGGCGGACGAAGAAACCGACAATCTTTCGGGCGACGGAACAGTGGTTTGCCTCGGTGCAAGGATTTAAGGAAGCAGCATTAAAGGCGATTTCTTCAGTTGAATGGATTCCCGCTACTGGTGAGAATCGGATTACGCCAATGGTAGCAGATCGATCGGATTGGTGTATCTCTCGTCAACGTAATTGGGGTGTACCGATTCCAGTTTTTTATGACAATGAAACGAATGAGCCGTTGTTGACTGAGGAGACGATTAACCACGTTCAAGGTATCTTTGCCGTACATGGTTCTGATGCTTGGTATTCGATGTCGGTTGAGGAATTGTTGCCGGAAGCTTATCGCAATAATGGACGTACTTATCGCTTGGGTACGGATACGATGGATGTCTGGTTTGATTCTGGTTCTTCTTGGGCGGCGGTAGCCCAGCAACGGGATAATTTGGTTTATCCAGTGGATATGTATTTGGAAGGTTCGGATCAACATCGCGGTTGGTTTCAATCTAGTCTATTAACTAGTGTGGCGAATAATGGTATCGCTCCATTCAAGACTGTCTTAACTCATGGCTTTGTGCTGGATGAGAAAGGGCGGAAGATGAGTAAATCATTGGGGAATATCATCGATCCAATGGTCATCATGAATGGTGGTAAAAATATCCAAACAGATCCACCTTATGGTGCGGATGTGGTCAGACTATGGGTATCATCGGTAGACTATACCAATGATGTGCTAATTGGCGCGAATGTGCTCAAACAATTGTCCGATGCTTATCGGAAAATTCGGAACACGGCCAAATTCTTATTGGGAAATGTCCATGATTTCGATCCGACAAAAGATGCAGTTCCCTATCATGAATTACCAGAAATCGATCGATATATGCTCCACCGTACTAGTGTGGTATTTAACGAAATCACCGAATCATTCGATCGATACCAATATTCCAAATTCTTCCAAACGATCCAAAACTTCTGTACGATCGATCTGTCGAACTTCTATCTAGACATCGCCAAAGACAGGCTTTATATCAGCTCCCCAAATTCCTACCGCCGTCGGAGCTGTCAGACAGTACTAGCAATTATCCTCGAAAATCTGGCTCGATCGATCGCCCCAGTTCTTTGTCATATGGCAGAAGATATCTGGCAATACCTGCCCTATCCAACCCCCTACAAATCCGTATTTGAAGCAGGGTGGCTAAAACTAGACCCCCAATGGTCGCAGCCCGATTTAGCCCTCACCTGGGACAAAATCCGCGCCCTCCGCACCGATGTAAATAAAGTAATGGAGCAAGCGCGAACTGATAAAGCGATCGGTTCCTCCCTAGAAGCTAAAGTATTACTACAAATCCAAGATCCGCTCCTCCGCGCCAAACTAGCCAGCCTATCCGAACACAACACAGCAGTCGCCATAGATGGAGCACTCGCAGTCAGTCGAGCAACTCCAGAAATCGCCGTCATCCCCACACCAACTATCGACAAATTAGTCGAGCGATTACCACTTCCCATCGCTCAAGAATTGTGGCAAACGGTAGCGGATGTAGTCAGCGGCGCGATTAATCTGGGCAAAGAATTCTATGGCGAACAACGGAAATCCCTCCTAAACTTACTGCTCCTATTAATCGCAGGCATC
Organism: Chamaesiphon sp. OTE_70b_metabat_96; assembly: GCA_031376885.1. Taxonomy (GTDB): domain Bacteria; phylum Cyanobacteriota; class Cyanobacteriia; order Cyanobacteriales; family Chamaesiphonaceae; genus Chamaesiphon. Next base: position 16,602 of record JANMEL010000005.1, read on the forward strand.
ACCCTATATATCGCCTTCGGATTAATTGAAGTCATCAATCGGATTCCCCTACTCGGCAATAGCTTAGAAGCATTTGGCGCACTAATGAGCGTCATCTTTGTCGTCCGCAATCTCGGTAAAATCAGTCAGCGAAAAGAGACATTCGATCGGATGGTTGCCTACAAAGATAGCATCATCGGCACCCAAGCCGACACCGCCCGAATTGTCTCTCTCCAAGAGCCAAGTGGAGATCTCAGCACTCTTCCTGTCAGCAAACAAGCGACTCCATCTAGCTCCGCCAAATCCAACGGTGTAGACGAACTCCGCTACCTCTTCCTCGCCTCCCAAGTCGAACTCATCGACGATGAGCAAAAACTCTCCGGCTTGGCACACCAGACAACAAGCGAAGCAGGTAAAATCGGTGTCACAACTGCTGATGGGGTAAAATGCGATCGCTGTTGGAACTATTCACCCACCGTAGGACATAGTACCGAACATCCGGCAATCTGCGATCGATGTGTAGATGCTTTAGCAGGTAATTTCTAAAAACCAATTATCGACATCTATAAGTTATGAACGTTAGCGAACGAGTAGATAGTTTACAGATAGAAATAGATAAGAAAAGACAAGAAATTCGATCCGATCGCTATTTAATGTCAGTTGGTGAATGGATTAGTCTTTACAAAGATTGCGATCTAGAAATTTACTCCGAATTTACCATATCTGCTCGTTGGTCTAATGCTCAAAAAACACGTCTAATTGAGTCGATATTATTAGGCATACCGATTCCACAAATCTTTGTATCCCAGCGCGAAGATGGTGTTTGGGATGTCATAGATGGTTTCCAGAGATTATCTACGATCTATGAGTTCGTAGGTATATTGAAGGATAGAGTAGGGAATTTACTACCTCCACTAGTGCTAGAAGAGACAAATTATCTACCATCACTAATGGGGAAAAAATGGGAAGATTCGGAACATCCAGAGAATTCATTCACTCCCACCCAGAGGCTAATGATTAAAAGATCTAAGATCGATGTAAATATATTGATAAAAGAAAACGATCCTTCAGCTAAATATGAATTGTTTCAGAGGCTGCATACTGCATAAATATTATTAGAGCTTCTTTCCTCTAGATTCTAAACTGTTTGCTGCATGAAGATTCGGACGCTGGAAAATTTGAATCAGAGGTTAACAGATGACTTAATATGGAGAAAAAGAGAGATTGCCGATCTCAAAGGGTTAATTGACAACAGAAACTTTTCAACTAGTAAGCATAATACTTTACTACGCAGTGGAGTAACTATTCTATATGCTCATTGGGAAGGTTATATTAAGACTGCTGCAACCAGTTATCTAGAATTTGTAGCTAGACAAGGATTGACTTATGATGAACTAGCAATTAACTTTGTTGCTATAGCAATGAAGGTAAAATTAAATGAGATAACAGAAGCAAGCAAAGCAACTGTCTTTACAGAGGCAACTAGATTTATCTTGACTCAAACGAATCAGCGAAGTTCGATCCCTTATGAAAATGTGGTAGCAACTGGTTCTAATTTATCATCATCAATTTTGAGAGAAATTACTTGTCTGCTAGGATTAGATTATGCTTTTTACGAGATAAATCAAGTGATAATTGACGAGCAATTACTCAGTCGTCGAAATAAGATTGCTCATGGCGAACGGCTAGAATATCTATCACTAGATCGAGATGAGTATCAACAATTACACGAGCAAATACTAGAGATGATGGAATATTTTCGCAACCAGATCGAAAATCATGCCGCACAGCAATTGTATTTACGAAATCATTGAATAGATATTAAATTGGTAGGGAAGGATTGCAGTCGATCGGGCTAAAATCAAAGCATAGAGCAGATCGATGCAATACTAGCGGTGACTTTAGTCGCTAGTAGTCTGCGGCGTAAATAAGCCAAGGGTTCTTCAAGAACATATCATATGACGACAAGCCTCAAGCGATATCAATATCGATCGATACTAGGGTTATTTATGCCGCCCAGTACTAGTTAACCGAACCATATTAGATCTTATGCCAGATATTTTTTAAAAACCAAATCTCAAAATTCGGAAACCCGAATTTTTCGTGCCAAGCTATTTCTTACTCCGCGCCAGAATGAACCCCATCGCTCCATCTAGACGAATATATGAACTCAGCTTGTCATATGATATAAAATAAGCTCCAGTCGGTTCTGCGGCTTTAATTGCGTGGGGAAACCCAAAAATATAGTGAAAGGTAATCCCTTCTTTGCCAATAGTAAAATCATGCAGATCTTTCGATCGAAAACGATGTTTGGCAAATATATCTGGTTTAAAATCTGGAGCCTCTTTCTGAAGTTCGATAATTTTTGTCTGAATTTCTTTCTGCATCATTGCTTCGATTGTTTCAGTTAGTTCTTTAGTTTTGTCGGGTCTAAATATATTTTTTGACTGTAATATTCTACCAGTTTTTAGATCGATCGATAACCGTCGCAGATCCTTAGTCGGATATGCTCCTACGCCAGAGATAGTATAGGTCAAATCGAGAATATTATTCTGATTATAGTTAACATTATATCCAAAATCAGTCAACCAAGGTCGCTCATCTTGTTGAAGTTCTGTCAAGGATTGCCCGATAATAGTTTTCAGATCGATTGCTCTTTGAACTCTTTTTAAAACAACATTATTTTTCAAACCTGCAACAACTGGATAACGAACTACCGTTTCTTTAGCTGCAAATTCCTTATTTTTTCCGCCATAATCCCAACGAACTGTTTTAGTTGTGATGATGACACTGCCGGATTTCCTATTTTTTGATGTGATTAGAGGATCCGGCGATCTATCTTGAGCAAAGACTCTCTCTTGAATCATTATTCCAGTTGGAATTTGAATCAGCAAAATGGATAAAATAAGGTGAGATAATTTCATGATTGATGTCGATGGGTAGAGTTGGTTAGTGAATTTTAGATTATTTGCCTCGCCCGAGGGCAAAGCTAATTGCTCCATCTGAACGAATATAACGATTTAACTTTTCATAAGTTAAAAAATAAGCTCCAGTAGGTTCAGCAGCTTTCATAGCGTGAATAAAATCAAAGTTATAGTGAAACGTGATTCCTCGCTTGCCGATCGTAAAATCATTTATGTCCTTGGCACGAAAATGATATTTAGCAAACATATCTGGTTTTAAATCTGGGGCTTGTTTGCGAAGATCGACAATCTTCGCCCGAATTTCTTGCTGCATCATTTGTTCGATCGTTTCGGCGATGGCTTCATTACTACCAGGCTTGAATAAATCTTTTGCTTGCAATGACTTTCCAGTATTTAGATCGAGCGAGATCCGTTTTTTGGATGTACTAGGATAGGCTCCCATGCCTGAAATAGTACAAGTTAGATCGAGAATATTATGCCGATTATAATTGACTACATAGTCAATTTCAGTCAGCCAATAACTAGGATCTTGCCGTAATTCTGTGAGAGATTGTCCGATAATAGTTTTCAAACTAGTTGCCGATCGAACTTTCTTTAGAACTTCAGGATTTGCTAAACCGCCAATAACTGGATAGCGAACGATCGTTTCTCTGTATTGCGGAAATTCACTTCTCTTTTGCCCAGCTTGCCAACGGACTGTTTTGGCTTCAATAGTGATACTGCGGGAAGATTTGTTTAGCTTTAGCGGTGGTTGGTTTTTGACGACTGATGTTGAAGTAATTCTGCCGAGCGGAGACTCAGACAACGATCTGTCTGTTGATATTCCTGCTACAAAACTTTGAACCAGCAAAAAGGCTAAAACAAGGCGAGACAATTTCATCATCACAATTGATAGTCCGATCGGTTTGCTCAAAAGAATACTTGATTATCTGTCTTTAGTATACCAGGATTGGGGTACAGGAATCCAAAAACATCCGATCGAATCTGATTTTCGATCGATAAATGTAGCTGTAAAATGGGTGAAATAGTGTAAATATACTAAGAAAGTCAGGGTTCGGCGACGGGCGATCGTCAATTAGTCTCAAATATCTTGGCGATGTTGTTAGATCCGCTCGATCGAGTGGGTACTATAAGCAAGTTAGTATCGTACGCAACAACTGGCATGAGTTTTGTAGCAACCGAATTGTATGACATTATTTCTATCGTTGGAGATATCATATTTATGGGTGATGACGAAAATCCGCAGATTGATATCCAAACTAATGGTGACGCAAATCCAGACGGCGATTTATTCGATCTCAATACCGCCTATTGTCAGTTGTCTTGTCCTGTGAAACATGGGCGGATCGAGATCCAAGTTCATGCCGAAGCTGGTAAGATTGCTTACTATGGGGCGATAGATCGACTCTTACAAGAGGTAGATTTTAACTATGAGAGTATTTCAGATCGATCGGGTTCTTTTCAGTCAGCTCTAAGAACAATCTTGAAAACCGATCGGGAAAACACCGTTGTAGCTGCCCTCGAACGCATCTTTGAACTATCCTAATTAGGGGATAGGGAATAGGGGGTAGGGAATAGGGAATAGGGAATAGGGGATAGGGAATAGGGAATAGGAGAAAACGGTACTGAAAAAGATTGTATTTTTACTTTTGCTGGAGGTCTATTGCGATCCCAACTCTGCCAAAAATGTTACCTTAGATAGAGGCACGTTATTAGAGGGCGAATTTTAGGTTCCCTTTTGTATGAAAAAAGTTGTTGTTGGACTCTCCGGTGGGGTAGATAGTTCTGTTGCTGCTGCATTGCTATGCGAACAAGGTTATGATACTATCGGTCTAACCCTATGGTTGATGCGCGGTAAAGGCCAATGCTGTTCTGAAGGAATGGTAGACGCAGCGAAAATTTGCGAACAATTGGGTATTGTCCATCAAATTGTTGATAGTCGCGATACTTTCGAGCAGTATATCATCGATTATTTGGTCAGTGGTTATGAGGCAGGCGTTACACCATTACCTTGTTCCCAATGCAATAAGGCGGTAAAATTTGGGCCGATGGTAAAATATGCCAAAGCCGAATTGGGTAGTGATTATATCGCTACTGGGCACTATGCCCGAATTACTTACGACGATCGTCTCCAACGGCATCAATTGCGGCGGGCGATCGATCGATCGAAGGATCAGACTTATTTTCTCTATGATTTGGAGCAAGATATTCTCGCCGCCACCATCTTTCCCCTCGGCGATACGCTCAAAACCCAAACCAGGGAACTAGCAGCCAAATTGAATCTATCTACCGCAGACAAACCCGAAAGTCAGGATCTGTGTCTGGTGGAAAAACATGGCTCGATGAAAACATTCCTCGACAAGTATATTAACGAACGACCTGGGGATATTGTCAATACCCAAGGTGATATATTGGGGCAACATTTAGGCATCCATCATTATACGATCGGTCAACGCCGAGGTATCGGTCTAGCCGCAGCAGAACCCCTCTATGTGGTGGCACTTGATGCCCTCAAAAATCGGGTGGTAGTCGGCTCTCGTGCCGAAACTCATAGTAGTGAGTGTACTGTCGATCGGGTCAATTGGGTATCTATTCCTCAACCGCTCGCCCCCATCCGCGCCGAAGTTCAAGTTAGATATCGCGCTGAAGCGGTACCTGTGAGTGTAATTCCGCTAGCTGGGGGACGAATTAAGCTCGTATTTGATGAACCTCAATTTGGGATTACTCCTGGACAAGCCGCAGTTTGGTACGATAACGATATTTTACTAGGTGGAGGGATCATCGACCCGATAAATTCCATCGACTCTTAGGGATTGTGGGCAATTGATGAATTGCCCATCGCCCCTAGTGGCACTTTAGACTAATAATGGGGTATCGCAAATGTGAGCGCGGCGGCTGGTTTGAGCATTATTTACAGCCGATCGATGACCGATATCTCCAAAGTATTCATCATCAAGGATCAAGTGGCGATGTCTGTCAAGTCCGATCGACCCGGTGGTTTGGAATTGCGCCATCATCCGACTGACAGTTACCCGTGTCGTACCGATCGCACTAGCCAACTGTTGATGGGTAAACTTATAATTAATCCGCGTTTGACCATTTGGGAGAGATTCACCCAATTCTTTTCTCAACAGAGACAATAAACCGCGCAGTCTTTCTACTGTATGTCTGCGACCATTAATAATCAACAATAATTCAGATTGACGCATTCGGCGGGCAAGTTGGGGTAACAATAGCTGAGAAAGTCGCATCGAACTCTCAATCTCATCCAACCGCAGCCACCGCAGATACACAGGCGATAATGCTACCGCTTGATAATCCAAAGTGTCAGAACCATGAGTGCCAAACCAAGATCCAGCATCAGCCCAACCAAATAATACCTGTTCCCCATCCTCATAGTTGGCACTCAATTGTACCAATCCTTGAGTAACCTGCCATACACCCTCTGGAAATAGAGGAATCTCATCGCCTTTTTGATGGAAATACAATCGCTTGTTGACGATCGACGGCTGATGCTGTACATATTCTCGATCTGAACTCTGAACGACCGATAGCATAATTCACACTCCAAAATCTCACTTCAATCTACTCGCTCAAGGTAAAGTGTAGGTAATGGAATGATTAAGACTGGCTGAAAATAGTCGATCTTGCTAAATTAATGTTCGATAATCACTAATGACGGACGAACCATCACCTCTATATTTCCCATCCCATGTTGTTAGAACGCCAAGCGACCGAATCCGACTGGAACCCAATTATTGCACAACTAACTAAGGCTGTCGGTAAAAAAGGTGTCATTCAGCGCAGAGAAGAATTAATTACTTATGAATGCGATGGATTGACTAGCTACCGTCAACGCCCTGCTCTAGTAGTACTCCCCAAAACTACCAGGGAGGTAGCAGCGGTGGTAAAGATCTGTGATGAGCAAAATATCGCCTGGATTGCACGGGGTGCGGGAACTGGGTTGTCTGGTGGGGCGTTGCCTGTAGAAGATTGCGTGCTGATTGTCACATCGTTGATGAATCAGATTCTCAAGGTGGATTTGGACAATCAGCGGGTGGTGGTACAACCTGGTACGATCAATAATTGGGTGACTCAGGCTGTTAGTGGTGCGGGATTTTATTACGCGCCAGATCCGAGTAGTCAGGTGATTTGTTCGATCGGTGGGAATGTGGCGGAGAATTCCGGCGGGGTTCATTGTCTCAAGTATGGGGTGACTACCAATCATGTGCTTGGTTTGAAGTTGGTGATTCCCAGTGGGGAGGTAATTGAGGTAGGTGGGGAAATTGGCGAAATGCCTGGGTACGATTTGACGGGCTTATTTGTCGGCTCTGAAGGTACTTTGGGGATTGCGACAGAGGTAACGCTCAAAATTCTCAAGACTCCTGAATCGATCTGTGTGCTGTTGGCGGATTTTGAGACGGTGGAAGCTGCTGGTAGTGCTGTTTCGGGTATTATTGGTGCGGGAATTATTCCGGCGGGGATTGAGATGATGGACAAGTTTAGTATCAATGCTGTGGAAGATGTGGTGCAAACTCAGTGCTATCCCCGCGATGCTGAAGCGATCTTATTGGTGGAAATAGACGGTTCGGCTTTGGAGGTGGGGATAAATCAGGCGCGAGTGGCGGATATTTGCCGCGAGAATGGGGCAAGAAATGTGACGATGGCTACGGAACCGGAACAGCGGTTAAGGCTCTGGAAGGGGCGAAAAGCGGCTTTTGCGGCGATGGGCAAAATTAGCCCCGATTATTATGTGCAAGATGGGGTGATTCCGCGTACGCAGTTGTCTTATGTGCTGGAACAAATCGCCATCTTGGGGAAGAAGTATGGTTATTATGTGGCGAACGTTTTCCATGCTGGGGATGGGAATTTACATCCGTTGGTTTTGTACGATAATTCGATTCCTGGTGCGCTGGAGCAGGTGGAGGCTTTGGGTGGGGAGATTCTCAAGCTTTGTGTCAAGGTTGGGGGGAGTATTTCGGGGGAGCATGGAATTGGTGCTGACAAACGCTGTTATATGTCGGAGATGTTTACGGAGACTGATTTGGAGACGATGCAGTGGGTACGTCAGGTGTTTAATCCCAAGGAGCTGGCGAATCCAGGTAAGATTTTGCCTACGCCGCGTACTTGTGGTGAGTCGGCGAAGTCTGGGCATAAGTTTTTGGGGATCGAGCAGTATTAGATGACCCCTGCTATATTTCTAGTGGTGACGAGAACCCGGATCTGGGGGTTCTGACCCCCAGACCCCCCATTGGGTGGGGGAGTGTCCC
>JANMEL010000033.1:0-3026 GCA_031376885.1 Chamaesiphon sp. OTE_70b_metabat_96
GGGGAGACGGGGAGACGGGGGGAGGGGGAGACGAGGAGACGAGGAGACGAGGAGACGAGGAGACGAGAATCGACTTCCCAAGTCCCCCCACTCCCCCACTCCCCCACTCCCCCACTCCCCCACTCCCCCCATTCCCTCGATCCCTACTACTTATTCCCCGATCCCCATACCGGATCGACACAATTAGCGTTAGCATGAATGCTAAATAACAAAAAATTTAATATAAGCCGATCGACTTTTATGATCCCCACCGTAACCGATCTAAACTTCAGAGAAGTAGTGCTGTCATCATCCATTCCAGTATTGGTCAACTTTGAGGCACCTTGGTGCGGACTATGCAAAGTCATTAAACCGATTACGATTCAGTTTCAAGATCGCTGGAAAGGAAGAGTGAATTTGGTCAATGTCAATGCCGATGAGAACTTTAAGCTTGCCACTGCCTATCGGTTGAAAGTATTACCTACCTCAATTTTGTTTGTTGATGGACAGATCGTACAGAGGGTAGAAGGTTTTCGCGGACACGAGGATTTTCACGCTAGTTTGGATCGGATTGCCGTTATTATTACTGCACGGGGTGATGTAGATCGAGGCGGGAGTTCCATGGGAGTCAATTCGCGATTGGTCATGAGCGAGTAAGATCGATACTAGTGGGTGGTGGCTAACTAACGGCGATCGAATGTAGATTGCACAGCCAAACATTTGGCACTTCCCACTTTCAACATCTCCCCAAATCAACTACCAGCTTTCGGTTTCCCCTGGGGCACAAAGTCTTGTTTGAATTGCTTACTGCGAAGATTATTAATTTTACTGCTGACTTGCCTTTGGACATCAACTCGATTGACTCGCTTGCTATAAATATTTAGATATTTGATGGCATCTTCGATGTAACCAGAATTTTCCTTCGCTCTAGCGAGAGTGAGGTAGTCTTGTGTGGCGATCGTCGGTGAGATCTCATTGTAACTTTTTACCAGTTGGGGCATTACAATTGTCGCCAGAAAGACCAAGAAGATCAAGGATACTTTAGCATCTGCCTTGGATAGTTCGACCATATACATCCCCAAGCCAAAAAACATCACCATGATGATCAACATCAGTAGTAAGTATGGATCTTGGAGGATGATATTTACCCCTTGCCCAACGTCACTATTATTACGGCCGATCGCGAAGCCGACCAATGCTGTAGTAATCGGTAGTGTAAATTGGCGGATATTTGGCCCTTTGCCACTCAAATGAAAAATCAGTGATACGACACTGGCAACACCCGCAACGATCGTCAAGTAATTCATTCCTCACACCCCAGTTTTCAGCTAACTGCTGACTATGAACAGTTAGCTATAATTTATTACACATCGCGAGCAATATTAACACGCATCAGCCTATTTTTTCTGTGTCAAAAGTGGCGCGGCGGCTAGTAGTTCTCTGGTATAAGCTGCTTGGGGATTGCGGAAAATTTCCTGGGTATCGCCCATTTCAACAATTTCACCGCGATTCATCACGGCAATCCGATCGCACAAAAACCGCGCCAACCATAGATCGTGAGTGATAAATAGGTAGGTAAGATTGTCTTCTCGCTTGAGTTCTAACATCAATTCCAAAACTTCCGATCGAATGGTAGCATCTAACATGCTCACTGGTTCGTCACAAATTACGAGTTTTGGCTTGGTAATTAGTGCTCGGGCAATCCCAACCCGTTGCTGTTGCCCGCCGGATAGTTGATTTGGATATCGCGCAAAATATTCCTCGGCGGGATTCAAGCCGACTCGTTCGAGCATCTTCAGTACTTGTGTCCTAGTTTCGGCGGGAGTCCCATTGATTTGATGGATAATCAGGGGATCGGCGATGCTTTCGCCGATGGTCATCATCGGATTGAGACATGCGCTAGGATCCTGGAAAATCATCTGCATATCCCTTCGTTTTGTCCGAATGGTCTTAGGGGATAGCTGGGTGAGTTCTTCGCCGCAGAAGGTCACTTTACCCCCCGTAGCGGGGACTAATTGGAGGATGGTACGGGAGAGGGTGCTTTTGCCGCAACCAGATTCACCGACTAAGCCGAAGATTTCGCCTTCGTACAGTTGGAGTTGGACGTTATCTACAGCTTTGATGGTTTCGGTTTTGGCTTGGGTGAAGATGCGTTGCAGGAAGCTGGTTTCGATCGAGTAATATTTTTGCAATCCTTCGAGAGTGAGGATTGGTTTTCTTGGCGCGATGGAGGCTGGAGTCAGAGGAGGCTCATTATTCGCTTCGATGAATAGGGCCGATCGCAGTAAGGTTTGGGTATATTCAGCTTGGGGATTTTCCAAGATCTGTTTGACGGTGCCTTCTTCTTCTTTTCTGCCCCGATTCATTACCACAATCCGATCGCAATAGGTGCCGATCGTCGCCAAATCGTGGGAAATTAGCAATAGTCCCATATTCCGCTCTTTGCACAGCCTTGTCAGCTCCCGCAGAATTTCGGCTGACACCCGTACATCCAAACTTGTAGTTGGTTCGTCGGCAATGATTAATTTCGGATTGAGTAATAATGCTAGGGCGATCGCCACACGTTGGCGCATACCGCCGCTAAATTCATGGGGATACTGATTCCATCGTTCGGGGGGAATCTTGACCGCTGCCAGGGTTTCTAGGGCGCGTTCCTTGGCTATTTGCTTGGTTAATGTCGGCTCATGAGCTTGGATGGTTTCTAGACAATGATTGCCAATCGTCATCAAGGGATCCAATCGAATCATTGGATCTTGAAATACCAACCCGATCGATTCACCCCGAAACCGCCTAATTGTTTCAGGCTCCATATCGGGGACAGATTTACCCTCAAACAAAATCTTCCCCTTAATTTGCGAACCTAACGGGAGTAACCGCATAATCGTTTTACCGAGGGTAGATTTCCCACACCCCGATTCACCGACAAAACCCACTTTTTCGCCTGGAGACAACTGAAATGACAGATCTTCAATAGCATTAACGACTTCTTGCTGACTTCCTCCCTTTTGAGGATAAGTCACCCACAAATTTTGGACATCGAGCAATGG
>JANMEL010000282.1:0-6855 GCA_031376885.1 Chamaesiphon sp. OTE_70b_metabat_96
GTTCCCTGTCGGTAAAAAGCGGCGTTTTTATTCTGGGGTTCCCCCAGAATAAAAAAACGACAAGACAATGCACCAAGCAGAGAATTGGGTTTTGGAGAGCGGATTTCAACCCATGCTCTTTGCTAACTTAGACACCAGCCCACTCTTTAGCGAACTTATCCTACTCATCTTACTCTGCGTCCCCAGAGTTCGGTTTTACACCTCGATCGAATCTCGAATATCCGTTAATCTCAAGGGGAGACTTTTAGCGATCGAGTGAATTGTGGTCAAAAAATGGTTGCTCCCAACTTTAAGTGAAGTATTAGCCACAGCAGAACCGACAACCATCGATCTGCTTGTACCCCAATTGAGCCAGTCAAATTCGCCGCAGATCGATCGGCAGACGATAAAAATTCAGGCTGAAAGTCAGTGGAAAAGTGCGATTGCGGCTGTTGAGTCGCTCCTATTGCAGGCTTTACCCAGTCCATTGGGATTGGCAGATCTCAGTGAAGAGACAGTCATAGAAGGCTTATTGATGACTGCTCCACTGCCATTATTTGGACATCCGGCGATCGTTTCTCAGCTCCAAACCATTACCTTTACCACCGCTCATTCCCACCATCTCCAACTAGCTCCGTGCAACTTCACTCAACCATCGATAAATAGTCAGATTCAGCCTCAGCAATTCCCACATTTTCCGATCGATATAATCCCCGCAGATCCCCTCGTTAACGAACGCTTTTGTCTCGTTTTTACCCATAGCTTCAGTTTGGTGGTGGTAATGGGTGAGGAGAATGGCAACCCACACTGTCGATTTTCCTTCGATCCTCAAGATCTAGCCCTAGTTTGGCAATCCTTACGTGCAAGGATCGTGCTGACAGCACCACACCAATTAGCCGACTTAGACGAACTCGCTGCCAGATTCGCGCCGATCGAGCCTAACTATCGCTGGGTGATGTCTTTTAGTCAGTACCTACTTCAACACCAGCCTGTGGCGATTCTACCCCCCACACAGCCCACATCCATCCAGCCAGAAACCAACGAATCGCCCACCAAACCCGCCGTCGATGTCGAACTCCTCCAAGCACTCACCCATGAAATCCGTACACCCCTAACCACCATCCGCACCATGACGCGGTTGTTACTGCGTCAACCAGATCTAGCACCCAAAATGTTAAAAAGATTGGGGGCGATCGATCGGGAGTGTACCGAGCAAATCAACCGGATGGAACTAATCTTCAGCGCAGTAGAATTATCCACTCATCAACCATCCCAAACGGTAGCTCTGACTACCATGTCGATCGGGCAACTTCTAGCCCAAAGTTTACCCCATTGGCAACAACAAGCCGAACGTCGAAACCTCCATCTCGTCGTCGATATTCCCCACAAACTCCCCACTGTCGTCAGCAATCCCACCATTCTCGATCGAGTCTTAACCGGAGTCGTCGAAAGCTTCACCCGCAATCTCCCCTCTGGGAGCCATATCCAAGTCGAAGTCTCCCCAGTCGGCGACAGATTAAAGCTCCGACTCCAATCCCAAGTAGAAACTACCGAACATTTTCCCACACTCCCCACAGATTGCAAAACTAGTGCTTACGCCATCGGCGAATTACTCACCTTCCAACCAGAAACAGGTAATCTCAGCCTGAATATGAGCGTCACCAAAAACCTCTTCCAACTCCTCGGCGGCAAACTCATCATCCGCCAACATCCTCAACAAGGCGAAGTCTTGACAATTTTCCTCCCACTCTCGATGATTAGTCATGGGTAAGAATTTTGGATTTTGGATTCTTCACAAGTACTCCCACCCTACAGTTCGGCTACGCTCACTGACCACCACCCTCCCACCTTACCACCCTCCCACCCCTGACCCCTCACCATGCCTTGGTTCGTCAAACTTGAAACTGGAATAGTCGCAAAAGCAGAATTCGATCGATACATCCCCGCTCACAAAGCCTATGTGCAAGATTTAATCGATCGGGGATATCATGCCAAAACTGGTTACTGGGGAGAATTTGGTGGTGGGATGATGTTATTTCAAGCCGATTCTCTGGCGGAAGCTCAGAACATAGTCAGCCAAGATCCACTCGTGCAAAACCATTGTGTAAGTTATCAATTGCACGAATGGCGAGTAGTTTTGGGCGAACTTCCCTACTAAAGCCGAACTAAAATAGACGGATATTACGCTGAGGGAATAATGAGAGCTGGGTTAATGTTTCGTTACAATGGGAGTAATCGGTGGAGCAATTGCTCTTCGGCACAGATTTAGAGGTAGCTGTTGTGAACGGTAATATCCGGTTTGGTTCCTTATTTGGCATCCCTTTCTACGTTAACCCATCCTGGTTTTTGATTTTGGGATTGGTAACTTGGAGTTATGGTGATGGTTTGGCGGCGGGTTTCCCTGACTTACCTGGGGGTGTTCCCCTGTTATTGGGGTTGGTGACGGGATTGCTCTTATTTGCTTCGGTATTAGCCCATGAATTGGGGCATAGTTTTGTCGCCATTAAGCAGGGTATTAAGGTTCAATCCATTACGCTGTTTTTATTTGGCGGATTAGCTAGTCTGGAGCGGGAGTCTGATACGCCTGGGGCGGCTTTTGGGGTGGCGATCGCTGGCCCTGCTGTTAGTTTATTATTATTTGGGATTCTCACGACTATCGGCATTACCATGCCAATTACTGGCCCATTAGCGGCGATAATTGGGGTATTGGCAATGATTAATCTATCTTTGGGTTTATTTAATCTCATTCCTGGTTTGCCCCTGGATGGTGGTAATATTCTCAAGGCGATCGTCTGGAAGGTAACTGGTAATCCTTATCAAGGCGTTAAGGTTGCGAGTATTGTCGGGCAAGGATTCGGTTATTTGGCGATCGCATCTGGGTTGCTACCGATCGTTTTATCGGGCAGTTATGGTAGTATCTGGAATGCGGCGATCGGTTGGTTCTTGTTGCAAAATGCAGGTAAATCCGCTCAGTATGCACGAGTACAAGAACGTCTGACTGGATTGACTGCGGCTGATGCAGTTACGCCAAATAGTCCGATTATTGATGAGCATATTTCGTTGCGTGATTTTGTCGATCGACGTACTTTGGATGGCAATAACTGGCAGAAGTTTTTAGTCACAAACGATCGAGGTCAATTAGTTGACGAATTAGGATTAGATGCACTCAAAACTGTTCGTGCCGATCGCTGGTATATCACCACAGTACGCGATCTGATGGAGCCGATCGAATCATCGACTATTATCACAGGCGACCAAACATTATTGCAAGCGATCGAACAATTAGAATCGAAAAAAACTACTACTCTAAGTGTTGTCGATCGAGATGGTGTACTAATTGGCTTGCTAGAAAAAGCACAGGTGATTAATCTCATTCACCGTCAACCTCAAGTCATCCCAGCATAATTAGATTAATTGAGAATTGAGTTTTTAGATACCCGATTTTCGTTAAATATTTGAGAGATATACCCGACTCCTGCCAGAAGTCGGGTATATTTTGCGATTAGGCAGGGATAAATTTCATAGATATCCCATTCATACAATACCGCAAACCTGTTGGTTTTGGCCCATCTTCAAATACATGTCCTAAATGTCCGCCACAACGCCGACAGTGAACTTCCGTACGTTTCATAAAAAACTTCCCATCGACAGAAGTTGCGATCGCATTGGGAATTGGATCGTTAAAACTCGGCCATCCAGTACCACTATTAAACTTAGTCTCCGAAACAAATAAGGGCAGATCGCAACCAGCACAGGCGAAAGTACCTTTACCATATTCTTTATCTAGAATACTAGTGCCAGCTCTTTCTGTGCCATGTTTACGCAATACACTAAACTGTTCGGGCGTTAGTAATTCGCGCCACTCGGCATCAGTTTTTTCGATCTCAAATTTTTCAGATGTAGGTTCCATTTTGGCTGATTCTCCTGATAAAAAATAGAGTCCACTAGGCGCACCAATTAGTGCTGTCATAGTCGATAAGAACATTCTCCTTTGCATCTGTCATTACCATTAAGATCGTGACAATAATCCCCTCAATATGAACCGAAAGTCAGGGAGAGGATTATTACTATTTTAAATCTATTTAGATCGGATACTCCTTTCTCGCTAAAAGATTAAGTATTTCTTGCTGCGTTGATGGTGTGTATTTAGCCTGATTGTAAGGTGCAAATCTTTTTTCGTAGGTTGGGTTGAAGAATGAAACCCAACCGCTCTAGGGTGTTGGCGTGGTTCGTTGGGTTTTGCTACGCGCAACCCAACCTACGATTTTTCAACGTTTCAGGAGTTTTGTCCGTCAATCAGGTATTTAGCACAGAGGCACACAAAGAACTCACAGAGGACTCACGGAGGAAGATTCTATAGTAGGGGTACGATGCATCGTGCCCCTACTCCTTAATTATCACGCCCAAACCTGGTAAATTATTAGGCAACAATCGCCCATCAGCTAATTCTGCACCGATAAACGGATCGTCAATCAGATTTAGATGACTATCCAAATCCAAATAGTCTGCTAAAGGTGATAGTTGCGCCGCCGCCGTATTTGCCAAAACTGTATCAGAGTAGCAGCCAAACATCACTTTCAAACCATGAGCGCGGGCGGTATCAATCATCCGCATTGCTTCTGCCAATCCGCCAGACTTCATCAGTTTAATATTAATCCCATCCACTCGATCGGCAAGCAGCGGAATATCCCGACTGGTAAAACAACTCTCATCGACAAACATCGGTAATGGAGCAGCTTGTTTGAGTGCGGCTAATTGTGCCTCATTGCCTCGCGCCAGGGGTTGCTCTAGATATTCTACGCCCAAATCTGCCAACCAATGACTCATGGCGATCGCGTCTTCGAGATTCCAGCCGCCATTGGCATCTACTGTCAATTTCGCATCGGGCATTTCATCCTTGACTGCCATCATCATCTCGCGATCGGCACCAATTCCCAAGGGATTGCCGAGTTTTATTTTTAAAAACCTCGCTGGGAAGACTTCTAACCAGCCTCGAATTCTGGCTCTGGCACCGTCATCGGTATTAATCCCGACTGTGACGGAAATGGGGACAATTTTCGATCGATCCAAGCCCCATAATTGCCAGAGGGGTAAGTTGATGCTCTTGCCTAACCAATCGTACAATGCTAGATCGATCGCGGCTCGTGCGGCGGAGGGTAATTTGAAGTCTGCCATCTCTAGCTCGATTTCTTGGCGTTGATGGGGATGGAATTTTGATAGGTGGGGGATGAAGTTTTCTAGGGCTGTGGTAATCTGTGCGGATGATTGGATTTGAGTACCGATCGTAAATGGTACTGCTTCTCCCCACCCACTGATGCCATCGGCGGTGATTTGGATGGCGATATTGTGGTTTTGGGTGCTGGTGCCTCGGCTGATGGTGAGGGCGAAGCGTTTGGTGACGGTGTATGGGTGGAGGTGGATTTCCATTGAGGGGGTTTTTTTAACGCGTTGAAGTAAGGCTTCCCTAAGGGTAGGGCGCGGTGGTGGATTCGATGGTTGTGAGTACTGTTTGGTGGATCTGTTTCCAGGGAATTTGATATTCTCGTGCTAGTGTGGCGCAGTCTTCGTATTCTGGTTGAATGTTGATGATGCGATCGTCGTCAGTTAGGTTATTTCGCGCGATTTTTACTCGGACTGTGCCATATTTGGTAGTGACAGATTCTATTTCTCTGGGTAGGATCGATCGGACTTCTGCTCGTCGTCGAATTCCTAGAGTGGTAGTCTCGGCGAAGATAATTTGTTCGCACTCAATGGCTCGATCGAATGGACAAATAACTGTCAGGAGTATTCCCGATCGAGATTTTTTCATCCCGATTGCTTGAGTGAAGATATCTAGTGCCCCAGCTTGAAATAATAACTCGTAAATGTACCCGATCGCCTGGGGATTGAGGTCGTCGATTTGGGTAGTTAAGACTTGGATGGTTTCTAAGCAGTCTTCCCGCACCGCAGATTTGGCGGCTGCTGTAGTCATCGTACCAATCCAGATCCGTAAAATATTCGGAATGGCTAACTCGATCGTCCCCGCACCCAAACCGATAGACTCTAATTGCATCCTTGGTGCTGCGCCAAATTCACTCGCCAAAGTCACCGCAATCGCCGCACCAGTGGGAGTCACCAACTCTCGATCGATCCCATTGCTATATATCGGCACCTGATGGGCTGAAAACAATTTTAGCACCGCAGGTACAGGCACGGGCAAAACTCCATGGGCAGCTTTGACAGTGCCGCCGCCAGTAGGTAATGGCGAACAGTAAATTTTGTCGATCTTCAGATAATCTAACCCCAAACAAGTCCCCACGATATCGACGATCGCATCCACAGCCCCCACCTCATGAAAATGCACCTCAGAGGGGTCTATGCCGTGAACTGCGCCCTCGGCGATCGCTAATTTACGGAAGATAGCCAAACTCCACTCAGACGCTCTAGAGGGCAAATTTGCCCCACTAATCAGCTCTTCGATTTGGGGTAGGTTCCGTTGGGGAGTATCGTAGTGATGGTGATGATGATGGTCATGAGTATGCTCGTGGTCATCATGGTGATGATGGTCGTGAGAATGCTCGTGGTCATGGTGGTGATGATGCCCATGTGCTGATTTATGCTCGGTGGGTGCATTCTTGCCATGGCTCACCATCAAATCTACATGAACCTTCGTCGCAATTTGACCATTGTGGTGGATATATGTCGATCGCAATTTATACTCAGACTGGATGCCCAACTTGTCAAGATGACTGGTTAAATATGCCAGGGGTACGCCAGCATCTACCAATGCACCCAAACACATATCGCCAGCAATTCCGGTTTGACATTCTAAATAAGCAATTTTCATTGAGGGGTCAGGGGTGAGGTGTCAGGTGTCAGGTGTCAGGTGTCAGGTGT
>JANMEL010000049.1:0-2446 GCA_031376885.1 Chamaesiphon sp. OTE_70b_metabat_96
CTTTCGCGATGCACTGATTAGTTTGGGCTATACCGTCCGCACCAAGATCCTCAAGGAGTATTATGATGATACTTCGGGTCGCTATTCCCAAAAAGCGAATTTGGATATTGAAATTGTGGTCGATATGTTCAATACTGTAGATCAGTACAATCGAGTTGTGCTGTTTAGCGGCGATGGTGATTTTGAACGGGCGATCGAACTACTAAGGTCGAAAAATACCCATATCACGGTCATCTCCACTGAGGGCATGATCGCCAGAGAGCTAAGGAATGTTACCGATCGCTATATCGATCTCAATGATATCCGCGATCGGATCGAGAAAATTGATTCCCCATAGGAAACTAAATTCAGGTGTCACAGCAACCACAATCGATCGTGATGGAATCCACTTTATCTAAGTTACTCCGGCTTATTTAGGTGACGGATTAATTGAAGTCGAGCTGATGAGAATCTCTCATCCCTCGCTTCAGCAGTCTGTCACCTTAAAATCTGTCGCTAACTTTTCCCATCACTATATTCAAGCTGCTTGACACCATGACACAACAACCATCAGATCGAATCATTATTTTTGATACCACTCTAAGAGATGGCGAACAATCTCCTGGAGCAACATTAAATGCTGAAGAAAAGCTCAGGATTGCTAGACAACTAGCCCTACTTGGTGTAGACGTAATCGAGGCTGGTTTTCCCTATTCTAGCCCTGGTGACTTTGCAGCGGTACAACAGGTTGCCGAGCTGGTAGGTACCCCTTCTGGGCCGATTATTTGTGGTTTGGCGCGGGCGAGTCAAAAAGATATTAAAGCCGCCGCCGATGCCCTCAAGCCTGCCGCTAAACATCGGATTCATACCTTCATCGCTACCTCAGATATTCACCTCGAATATAAGCTCAAGAAAACTCGCGCAGAGGTGCTAGATATTGCGGGGGAAATGGTGGCTTATGCTAAGTCTTTTGTCGATGATGTGGAGTTTTCGCCAGAAGATGCTGGTCGATCGGATCCAGAATTTTTGTATACAGTTTTGGAAAGGGCGATCGCAGCGGGGGCGACTACTGTTAATATTCCTGATACGGTAGGTTATACGACTCCGGCAGAATTTGGCGCGTTGATTAAGGGCATTAAGGATAATGTGCCGAATATCGATCGAGCGATTATTTCTGTGCATGGACATGACGATCTCGGATTAGCTGTAGCCAACTTTTTGGAATCAGTAAAGTATGGCGCAAGACAGCTAGAATGTACGATTAATGGGATTGGGGAGCGGGCGGGGAATGCTTCACTGGAAGAATTGGTGATGGCTTTACACGTTCGCCGTCAATACTTTAATCCATTTTTGGGTCGATCGGTTGATTCGACAACGCCACTGACTCAAATCGATATTAGTCAGATTTACAAGACATCTAAACTGGTATCTAGTCTAACTGGAATGATCGTGCAACCGAATAAAGCGATCGTCGGCGCGAATGCTTTTGCTCATGAATCGGGCATTCATCAAGATGGGGTATTGAAAAATAAACTCACCTATGAGATTATGGACGCTCAATCGATCGGCTTGACGAATAACCGGATTAGTTTGGGCAAACTGTCGGGGCGAAATGCGTTCCGTACTCAGCTAGTAGAGTTGGGAATCGACTTGTCCGAAGATGAATTAAATAAAGCCTTCATTCAATTTAAAATTGTAGCAGACAAGAAGAAACAAATCACCGATCGAGATCTAGAAGCGATCGCCAATCAAGCAGTGCGCCAAGTTCCCAAAAAATTTGCATTGGAGCGGTTTCAAATTAGTTCCGGTAGTGGTCATATGCAGCCCACCGCAATGGTAGAATTGAGACAGTCCGATGGTGAAGTTGTTTCGGCTTTATCAGCAGGTCATGGACCGATCGATGCCGCATATCAAGCGATCGAACGAGTCACCGGAATCGAAGATAGTCAGTTGACAACCTTTGAGATAAAATCAATTGGCGAAGGTATCGATGCCCAAGGCGAAACCCGCATCGGCTTAAAATACAAGAACTTTGTAGTTTCCGGTACTGGCTTAGACACCGATATCGTTCATTCTGCCATTCTCGCCTACATCGACGCAATCAATCGTGCTTTGGATAAGGCGGATACAGCAGTTGCGGCGGTAGGGTAGTAGAGTAGTAGGGTGAATTTGCTTAGTCTCCACCGCATATATCAAGTCTACTTGAGTTGTGGCGTATGTTGATTACCCCACCCCAGCCCTCCCCTTGTAAAGGGGAGGGAGCCGGAAAGCCCCCCTTTTCAAGCTACCCTGTATGCAGAATTCGGCTAGACTTCGTTTTGAGATCTAAATCCCCCAATCCCCGCATCCCACAAACCAACAAAGCGGCTGTACGCCAAACCCACCGTCTCAAAAAACCTATGCTTTGAGGGGGGGTTTGGGGGGGGGACACTCCCCCACCCAATGGGGGGTCTGGGGGTCAGAACCC
>JANMEL010000071.1:0-6080 GCA_031376885.1 Chamaesiphon sp. OTE_70b_metabat_96
GGGGACTGGGGGATGGGGGGACTGGGGGACTGGGCAAATCTACCACCCTCCTACCCTCCTACCCTCCTACCCTCCCACCCCTAACCCTTCCGGCTAACCATCAAACTTCCTGGTTGGGAAAGATCGCCTGTAAGTGTGACAGTGCGATCGTTTGCGTGGAGATGGCGTAAGATTTTGTAGATTGCTTCAACTTGTTCTGGTGCGCCGATTTTTGTGGCTAATTCTAGTAAGGTGACGGGATTGGATAGTTCGCCCAATTTCTGTACCACATCAGTTTGGAGTTGGAGAATCACAGCGGCAGCTTTTTTACCTGCTTCTACTCCTGGTTGGTGATAGGCATTGACATTAATTATCGAAGCATATAAGCCGACAGCTCTCTCGTACAAGGCGATTAGGGCACCAACAGTCTTTGGTGTCACAGCGGGGATGGTGACAGTGATTGAGTCTCGGTGATTGTCATACAAGGCTTGACGAGTACCTTGGAGAAAGCCGGAGAGATAATCTCCACTAGTTACGCCAGGATCGATTTCGGGAGATATGCCGTCACGATCGTGCAATACTTCGATAAATGTGAGAAAGAAATTGGCGACACCTTCCCGCAATTGTTGGACGTAGGCGTGTTGATCTGTAGAACCTTTATTGCCGTAAACTGCGATGCCCTGATAGACTTTATTGCCATCGAGATCGGTTTCTTTGCCGAGAGATTCCATCACCAATTGCTGGAGATAGCGACTAAATAGTAGTAAGCTATCTTTGTATGGTAGGACTACCATATCTTTTTCGCCTTTGCCATTTCCCGACGCATACCAAGCCAGGGCGAGTAATGCGGCTGGATTGGTTTTGAGATCTGCGGTGCGGGTGGCGATATCCATTTCCATCGCGCCAGCGAGCATCTGCTGAATATCAATGCCCTGAAGTGCGGCGGGAAGTAAGCCGACAGCGGATAATTCTGATGTTCTACCACCTACCCAATCAGCCATCGGAAACCTGTCAATCCAATTTTGAGATTGGGCTACTCGATCGAGTTGACTCCCCTCTCCAGTAATTGCGACAGCATGAGCGGCAAAATCTAGCCCCTGAGCTTGGTAAACTGCTTGGACTTCCAACATCCCATTTCTTGGCTCTGGAGTGCCTCCAGACTTGGAAATGACCATCACTAGGGTTGTCTTGAGATCCTTAATCTGACTGAGGGTGCGATCGATCCCCTCTGGGTCGCTATTATCGATAAAATGAGTGATTAAGGGTGGGATACTTGGTGCTAGAGCTTGAGCTACAAATTGTGGGCCTAACGCAGAACCGCCAATCCCAATGATAATTAAATCTGTAAACTTGCCACCTTGGGGCGGATGTATCCCCCCAGAATGGACTTTGAGGGCGAATGCGGTAATTCGATCGATCGTCGTGGTAATCTCAGTGCTAATCTCTGAAGTCGGTGCCAGAGCCGGATTTCGCAACCAATAATGTCCTACCATTCGCTGCTCGTCAGGATTGGCGATTACACCTGCTTCGAGAGCCACCATATCCGCAAATGCTTTGACAAACTTGGGTTCTAGTCGATCGACCAATTCTCGATCGAACCGCATTCGACTAATATCTACATACAGACTCAACCCTGGATGATAGTACAACCAATCTTGATACCGTTGCCATAGAACTGCACCTGCTACCATCCGTCAACCTCTTAAAAATATGACTCAATCCACATACCTATTTTGACCCGATCGGGTTCCATCAATGCTTAGGTACAAACTTCTTAATCCGATTATTTATATTCGAGCGAGAGATTCGATTTTATTACTTAGTATATCTGTAGGTTAGGTTGAGCCGCGTAAGCGCAAAGCTTGCGCTTACGCGTAGCGTCTCCTTTGGAGAAAACCCAACCTTAGAATTACCCCAGATCCCCGACTTCTCCGAGAAGTCGGGGATCTGACGGGGATTTGAATCCTAGCAAATCGATTCGGAAAGTCTAATCTTTAGCCATTTGCAGTATATCTGTAGGTTGGGGTTCGCGTTGCTCTCAACCCAACCTACGCAAGTTATTTAATCCTCGCTCCTTAGCTCAGATTTAGGCATCATCCAAGGCGGCGATACCAGGCAAGATTTTACCTTCTAGCAATTCGAGGGAAGCACCACCACCTGTAGAAATGTGGCTCATTTTGTCAGCTAGCCCAACTTTTTCTACCGCTGCAACTGAGTCACCACCACCGATAATGGTAATCGCGCCAGTTGCGGAGATATCCGCCAAAGTATGAGCGATACCTTCAGTACCCGCTGCAAATTTATCAAATTCAAATACACCCATAGGGCCATTCCAGATTACCGTCTTACAGTCAGCTAAAGCTGCTTGAAAAAACTTGAGCGAATCGGGGCCGATATCCAAACCCATCCAACCATCGGGGATATGATTGATATCAACGATTTGCGAATTGGCATCGGGAGAGAAATTATCCGCAACTACTACGTCAGTAGGTAATATAAGTTGAACCCCTTTCTCTTTGGCTTTGGTTTCTAGAGCGCGAGCCAAGTCCAATTTATCATCTTCAACTAGAGATTTACCGACATTCAAACCCCGTGCTTTGTAGAATGTGAAAATCATCCCGCCGCCGAGAAATAACTTATCGCACTTATCGAGTAAAGTTTCAATTACGCCAATTTTACTGGATACTTTAGAACCACCAACGATCGCCGCCAGAGGAGTTTTGGGACTTTCGATCGCATTTTGGAGATATTCCAATTCTTTTTCAATTAGATAACCCGCAACCGAAGGACTCAAATACTTAGTCACGCCTTCCGTCGAAGCATGAGCGCGGTGAGCCGTGCCAAAAGCATCATTTACATATAAATCCGCATTGGCTGCCAACTTCTGAGCAAACTCAGGATCGTTTTTTTCCTCTTCAGGGTAAAAACGAACATTTTCGAGTAGTGCAACATCTCCATTTGCCATCGCCGCAATTTTGCTAGCAACTCCATCGCCGATGCAGTCATCACACATGACCACAGTTGCCCCTAGTAGCTCCGACAACCGTTTGGCGACGGGTGTCAAGCGCAATTTCTCATCAACACCTTTGGGGCGACCAAAATGGCTGCTGAGGATGACTTTAGCACCCTTGCTAGTCAAATCCTTGATGGTAGGTAGTGCCGCCCGAATTCTTGTATCATCGGTGATATTTCCGGCATCATCGACAGGAACATTGAAATCAGCTCGAACTAATACCCGTTTCCCAGTGAGATCGGCGGCGGATAGACTGGCGATGGACTTTTTGGACACTTGTTAAACTCCTGGAGTGGTGGTGATTAATTTTTAATTTCGATCTTAAAAGTTGAGCAAATTATTGTCGATCGTCAAATTTTGCACTAGTATTTGTGCATTACCGTTGGCGTAGCCTCTCCCCTGGAGAATCGAATCCAACTTGACTATTGACGACGATCGGGACAACATTTGGCTCTACCGCCTCTCATCTTAGCGGAAAACGACTGTAGATTTGCTTCCAATTTGAGTAAAGACGGGGTTATCGCTCGTCTGAATTGGCACTAGGGGATTTTTTGCGCTTTGTCGTCGGAGCGGGATCGGTGGAGTTGGATGTTTGTTCTTTTTTCAACCAATCACGACCGAGTTTGATGGTGACATCGGAGTAGAGATTCCCCGAATTCTCAACTCGAACTTCTCCAAAGCCGAGGGTTTTGACCAAGCCTTGAGCTACTTCGGGATTGCCTTTCTGAGCGACAAATTGACTGACGGCTAAGTCTTCTTTGATTTTGGGTGGAGGATCGAGATGAATATTTCGATAGCCAGCTTTGTTTAGTCGCTTGATTAATCGACCAGTAGCATCAGGAAAGAAACTGGTATCTTGAATCGTAACTCGCAAACTTTCTACTCTAGTTTCTGTCAATGAAAGAGTGCCGCGATTGAAATAACGCGCCATCATATTTTGGATTTCTCGCTCGTTGGGCAGCCAATAACTCGTACTATGTTTGCCATCGCCATTATAGTCTCCTGGCATCATCACCATCTGCATTTTTGATTTGCCAGTCTGGAGAGTGAAACCACCGATCGCGAGGACTTCTTCGACAGTAAGATTGGTATCGACGTGAGATTTGATCACTGAAAATAATGCGGGAATCCGCGCGACTGTCAATGGGTTGAGGGATTGTTCGATCAAGGCTTTCATCACCATTTGTTGCCGTTGCATTCGGCCGATATCACCATTTGCATCGTTACGATAGCGCAAAAGACCGAGCAATTTCATTCCATCTAGACGTTGACGACCTGCTTTGAGATTGATATAAAAATGTTGGGAGTCATCCTGATATTTGATATCTTTGGGAACAGTGACTTCCACGCCACCTAATGCATCTACAAGTTTCGCAACTCCGAGATTATTGACGCGAATATACCGATCGATCGCCACTCCCCCAAGCAATCTACTCACCTCTTTTGCGGCGGCAGCGGGGCCACTTTCATGGTCTACAGAATTGATTTTCCTCACTCCAATCCCTGGTCTTTCGATCCGCGTATCGCGAGGAATTCCAAATACGACCGTTCGTTTGGTTTCGGGGTCGAATCGCAACAACATAATCGTATCAGATAAACCATCCAGAGAATCAACCTCTGAATTGTAGCCATCCTTTTTCTGTTGGTCGATCCCACTACCACGGAGATCTGAGGCGTTGGTTTTGATTCCCAGTAGTAAAATATTAACTGGCTTGGAAACTTCCGGCATCAATGCGCCAGCAGAAAAAGCTCCTTCATTACGATTGAAAAATGCTTTGTCTGCTTCTGAAAGCACAGTGCCGATCAGTGGTGTGGAAGTCAGCGAGAACGCCAAATAAGCTCCAGCACCAGCCGAAAGTCCGCCAATGGCAATAAGTCCTAACCAAATCCATCGGGGCATCTTACGACGCTGTTTAGCTGGCTGACGACGGACCATTTGGGGGTCGGGTTTGCTGGCGGATTTACGGCGTTGCGGGGGGGTTTTTTTAGCGTCCACTAATTTACTCACATTTAAACGGATTGAGGATTTAATTGTCGCTGGAAGAGAGGGGTCAGGGGTCGGAGGTTAGGGGTTAGGGGGAAGAGTCTGTTCGGCTAGATAGCTCAATCCAGACAAACGCACTGATTTATCTTGCCACAATAGGATCATGAGCCAGAGGCTCGACACAAAGTAGCCAGAGGTGGTCAGGCTATTGATAAATAATAACCGGAGTCCGATCGCCGTGGATGTGCCTGATAGATCTGCGCCGACATTACAACTTAGGTAAATAGTAACCCAACTCAAAGCTAGTAGCACTGACAATCGACATACTGCCAATTTTTTTCGGTAGCAGAGTCTCTCTTCTGGAGCATGACTCTGATGTCGATAAATCGACCATAGAGATGGGATTAAGCCAATGACGGGAATTAGACAGAAAAATGTTTCCAATCGATCGACGGTATCCAGATCTCGACGATCGATGGAATCCGTCGATCGATTGGAGCAATCTGATTGTAGGCTTTTATCTTCCCAATGCATAAATTTTTTTAGGTTATAGATCTAAAATCCCCAATTTTTGACGATTTAGCACACTGGGAGTTAGGGGATAGGGAATAGGGAATAGGGGTTAGGGGATAGAGAATAGGGGATAGGGAATAGGGAATAGGGCAGATTTTTAGATGAAAACAGCTCTAAAAAAGATGATTTTTTACTTTTGCTGAAGGTCTATTCGCGATCTCTTTTCGCAATAAAACACGACCGGAGATCGACCACAAACCTTGAAAAACAACCCGATCCGGTTTACAGTGAGCGTTAATGTCAATCTTCAATATTGTAGGAAAATTATCTCATGGCTCTGGCTGTAGGCACACAAGCTCCGGATTTCAACGTCAAAGATACCAACGGTAATGCGGTAACTTTGGCCGGGTTAGCTGGCAAGAAAGTTGTCATGTATTTTTACCCCAAAGATGACACCCCTGGCTGTACGAAACAAGCTTGCAGTTTTCGCGATAATTATGCAGTGTATCAAGACAAAGGCATCGTCATTTTAGGCGTGAGCAAAGATAGCGAAGCCGATCACCAAGCCTTAACCAAAAAGTTCGATCTGCC
>JANMEL010000103.1:0-8594 GCA_031376885.1 Chamaesiphon sp. OTE_70b_metabat_96
GGGGACGGGGGGACGGGGGGACGGGGGGACGGGGAGAGGGGGAGAGGGGGAGAGGGGGAGATTGGGAAAATCTGACACTTTCCTAACCCCTAACCCCTATTCCCTATTCCCTATTCCCTATCCCCTGACCCCTATTCCCTCACCCCTGACCCCTGACCCCAGACCCCTCACTATGGACGTTGGATGATTTCTTCGTGAACTCTGCGTCTGGCTTGGGTGTCGATGCCAATCAGTCGGACGTATTCACCTTGATGATCGGTTAAGCAAGTTTCTAATTGGGCGATCGCATCTTGAAGCCGAGTTGCGGAAACTGGCTTGCACGTATGCCACGAACTGCTTTGGAAGCGACGGCGATCGGCATGTTCGGTACCAATTTGGTAGCTACTTTCCAACAGACGGCGGACAGATGCAACTACTTCAGCACTGAGAGTAGTTTTGACATTACTACCAACGCTAGATCCAGCAAACGAACTGGTTTGGCTACCACCAATCGCACTCAGACTAATGGACTCACCTGGTTTGTGAATGATGACTTCCATCACCCGACGGCGAGCTTGAGTATCGATCCCAATCAGGCGAACATAATCCCCCTCGTGCTCGGCGATCAACTGATTTAACATCGCCACAGCTTCAGCTTCGCGAGTACCATTGTAAGACGGCCCACTAGTCCAAGAACTAGCGCGATAACGTCGAGCATCAGCAAACTCTGTGCCAATCCGGTAACCTTGATTCAAAAGTTGTTGAATCGAAGATCGAGCGGCATCACCACCACCATTACCAGCAGCCGAATTACCATTGCTGCTAGCCGCAGTGCTAACACCGTTAATTTTTGGATTGCTGACGTGGGTTACGGCACCATCGGGGCGTTGAATCATCAGCTCCATCACTCGCGTGCGCGACTGTTGAGCGATGCCGATGAGTTGAACATACTCGCCTTGATGCTCGTCGAGAATAGCGGCAATGCTAGCTAAGACAGTACTTTCACTGCCTTGCGCTACTGGGGCACTCTGCCACGAACCAGTCCGAAAACGGCGAGCGTCAGCATACTCGATGCCCACGCGGTAGCCTTGACTCAATAACCGCCGAATTTGTTGGCGAACGCTATCACTAATATTGCTCATATCTTCAGTTCCGCTTAAATCATTAAAAAATACTAAGTTTAAATTAATCTTGTTGCAGGGGTCAGGGAGCGGGGGTGAGGGATCAGTTTTGATTTGAGTAGTGTTCAATATGGTTTGAGCACTTAAATTACCTCTCAACCGCCCTGGCGACTGCTATCAAAACTAAATCTAGCCAACAGCCTCGGCGTACGGTCAAGTACATCGACTAAACCCAAACAATAAATCGCTTATTGAGGGGAATCTCGTTTGCTATAGGTGAGCTTGTTGCCCACTGCGACTGTATCGACGATCGCCACAACCAGCGCGTCCACAGGGTAGCGTTCTTTGGTCGAGATTTGACGGGCAGCACTGCCCAGACTCACCAAGACCACTTCTGTCAAACCTGCGCCCACACAATCAGCGGCGATTTCATAGTGGGGCAGATCGTTGCCTTCACCATCGAGCATTTGCACGAGCAAAAACTTAGTCCCAGTCAAACTGGGTTCTTTATGGGTACTGACTACAGTACCCATCACTCTAGCTAGCTTCATTTATAGCCTAAGAACGTCTACCGCCCATTGCCAATGGCCCTGGGCCATTCAAACTGTCGCGGAATTTCTCTACATCTTCGGTGTAGTTCATAGGTAGAACGTACTCTAGGTTCTCGTGAGGACGAGCGATGATGTGAGTAGACAGTACTTGTCCGCCAGATACACGCTTAACTGATTCAACACCTGCGGCGACAGAAGCTTGAACTTCAGATACATCACCACGGACGATCACAGTTACACGACCGCTACCAATTTTTTCATACCCAACTAGGGTCACTCGTGCTGCTTTGACCATCGCATCAGCCGCTTCTACGACTGCGGGGAAGCCCAAAGTTTCAATCATTCCAACTGCAATTGACATTATCTACGATCCTAATTTTGTTAATTTAGTGAGGATATTTCGAGCCGAACTCAGACTAGACGCGGAATTTCTCTACGTCTTCGGTGTAGTTCATCGGTAGGACGTACTCTAGGTTTTCGTGGGGACGGGCAATGATGTGAGTGGATAGCACTTCGCCACCGTTGACACGCTTTACTGATTCAACACCTGCGGCGATCGAAGCCTGGACTTCAGATACGTCGCCACGAACGATGACAGTTACGCGCCCACTGCCGATTTTTTCGTAGCCGACTAATGTAACCCGTGCAGCTTTGACCATCGCATCAGCAGCTTCCACAACAGCAGGAAAACCTTTGGTTTCAATCATTCCCACGGCAATAGACATGTATTTTTTGTCCTTTAAAAGTAAATTTGTAATCAACGAAATAAGCGAACATTCGCTTAGAATCTCATTTAAGAGAGAACACCGAATTTTTCGCACAGACTTGTCATTGTCTATGAAAAACTTAATACCAAGTCTTCGCTAAAGTTAAGCATAAGCTGAGACGTTACGCTTTGGCAATATAAGCAACAATTTTAATTTGTTAAGTTATATATCAGCAAAAATTATCAGCCAAGCAAAACTCGATCGAAAAATCCAACATCATGTATAATCGCGATCGCCAAATTGAAATAGGGTGTACTTCTACTGGCTACGAGGGATCCAAGATCGGGAGCTGATTCAACGATAGTTTTGGTAGTAAGGATCGAAGGGTGAGGTTCGATCGAGATATCTGAGCTTGGGGGGTTATTTCATGGGGCGGTAAATCACCTTTTCGGCGATCCGTTGTTTGGCTTTTTGGTCTACGGCGACGATCCGAACGTAGGCATTTTGACGATCGCGAACGATCGATTCTAGGGCACTGACGATCGCTGAGGCACTGTTCCCTGTGACTTGGCTACCTGTTTCCCAGGCGTTGGTTTTGTACCGTCGCTCGCTGGCAAATTCGGTGAAGATCGCGCAACCTTGGGCGACTAGACGGGAGATTGTTTCGATCGTTTCGATCGCCATCAGGGAGCTAGGGGAGCTAACTTTGCTGCTGGGGGCGGCATTTACGCTGACGATCGGCTGCTCAGTTTTGGCGAATCCTTTGCCTTGAGTGGTGGATCCGCTGGGGCGATGAACGATTTTTTCACTCACTCGCCGATTGACGTGGGTATCGACGCAGATCGCCCGAATATATTCGTTGGGATAATTGGCGATGCAGTCGGTAATGGCGGTGATAATTCCGGCTTCAGTTTGGGATTCGATTCGATCGGCAGATGTCCAAGAACTAGTTTGGAAGCGACGTTTGTCAGCGCGTTCTAGGGCTACTCGACAGCCTTGGGAGAGCAGTGGACGGACGATCGCCAGCAAATCGGCATCAACATTAGTTGCATGGCTCGGAGTGGCTTTAGCGCGGGGTTCGGTCAAGGAGAAATCGACGATCTGAATTTGAGGTTCTGAGTTGCGAAGGGTTTTTGGTGCCGTGGGATCTGTGGGACGTTGAACGATCGATTCTAGTACCCGTCGTCTGGCATGGGTATCGATGCCGATCAGTCGCACATATTCGCCGCTGTGCTCTTGGAGGCAAGCTGCTAAATGATTTAACACCTCATTTTCATCGCTAGAATCAAAAGCCGCGCAGCTAGTCCAAGAACTGGTCTGGAAGCGACGTTGGTTGGCATGTTCTGCCCCTATGCGGTAGCCTTGAGCAAGTAGGTTGCGGACGTTGCTAACCACCTCTGAGGGGAGATTTGAATCGTGCTTGGTGTGAGCGATCCGTGGTTTATTATTGCCATCGAAAGAATATAATCCCGAACTGGCAATATCGATCGCTTCTTGGAGGGGTGTGATACATTCGATATCATCAGCGCAACGATAACCAGCCCGTAATGAATCATTGACGCTGATGATGTGAGCGGCAAATTTGCGATCTTCGGGGCGAACATCCGACAATCGATCTGCTTGGTGCTGACTAGTAATAATCGCTCCCGATGGGACATATTTCCCAGGCGGAATTTCAACATCTTGAATTAAAACGTGCATCATCACGATGCAACCGTTGCCCACCTTACCATTGAACACCGTAGAACGAAAGCCGATAAAGCAATCATCACCCACATAAGCGGGGCCGTGAATCAGTGCCATGTGGGTAATCGAAGTATTCTTGCCGATCCAGACAGAGTAAGCCTCATTATCATCGCCGACTACTCGCCCCTGCTCCAAACCGTGGATGACTACCCCATCTTGAATATTGGTACTCGCGCCGATCGCAAACGGGTTCCCCTCATCCGCCCGAATCGAAATTCCAGGCGCAATCATTACTTTGGGGCCGATCCGCACATCACCGATAATGCTAGATGAGTTATGAATATATGCAGTAGGGTGGATTGTTGGCTCTGCTAAATCCTTCGACCACGGCGTAGGCGGGGCGGGGGCGGCATTACTCCGAAATACGATCGTCATTTAAAATTTCCTTGGATAAATTAGGTTAAAATTGCCTAGCGTCTAGATTACATTGAATCTCCTTCTGACAAGATTTATAGCTGATGGGATCTATCGATCGAGGATTTCTCACTATAAACAAGAATATAGTTTATGTGTCTAGTTTGACAATATAGCGTGACATTATTCATATCAATTCTCGTCATAAGCTAGGCTGATGGGCAGGGGTCAGGGGTCAGGGGTCAGGGGTCAGGTGCAAATCTTTGCTTACGGACTTTGCGGCACTAACAGCGATTTTAGTCGCTGTGTCGAGGGGATCTGAAATACGTCATAGCAAGGCTTATAATGACCAAAGGTCTCTAACGTCAATGCGATCGGTGCCCTAGCTTCCTACTCCACTCAGTCGTGTAAGCTGCCTTCACCCTGTGCAGAAGCTAATTTCGCCAGAGAAATCATCACAAATTGTCTCTCACCCAGAGGATTGACATTAAAAATCAATTTTTAAGATAACCGAAACATATTTATATTTAGGCGTAAATTATGGAACAAATCCTACTGGATAACAGTTGGTTGATACCTTGCTATGGCTTATTGGGAGCTATTCTAAGTATTCCTTGGATGACGAGATTAATTCGGCAAACTGGCCCAAGACCAGCAGCCTATATCAATATTTTGATGACAGTCATTTCGTTGATTCACGGCACGATCGTATTTCGGACAATTTGGGATCGAGATCCTTATCCGATCGCGATTAATTGGTTGACTGTGGCGGGGATTGATTTCAATCTCACTTTTGAGTTGTCAACGATTAATGTTGGTGCGATGGAGTCGGTGACGGCCTTTAGTTTACTCGCCCAAGTCTTCGCCCTGGGATATATGGAAAAAGATTGGGCATTGGCCAGATTTTTTGCCTTGGTAGGTTTTTTTGAAGGTGCAATGAGTGCGTTAGCAATTAGCAATTCATTGCTGGTGAGTTATGGTTTATTAGAATTATTGACTCTATCTACTTACTTGTTGGTGGGATTTTGGTATGCTCAACCTTTGGTCCAAAAGGCGGCTAGAGATGCTTTTTTGACAAAACGAGTTGGCGATATTATTTTGTTTTGTGGGGTAATTGCTCTGTCGAGTATTGCTGGTAGTTTGGATTTTAACGATCTGTATAAATGGTGCGAAACCACGGACATTTCCCCACTGACGGCTACTCTAATTGGTTTGGCTTTGATTTCTGGGCCGATCGGTAAATGCGCTCAATTTCCGCTGAATCTATGGCTGGATGAGGCAATGGAAGGCCCAAATCCAGCGTCGATTTTACGAAATTCGGTGGTGGTGACTGGTGGTGCTTATATTTTGATCGAAGTCCATCCGATTTTGTATTTGTCGCCAGTAGTGACGAATACTTTGATGGCGATCGGTACAATTACGGCAATTGGTGCTAGTTTGGTATCGATCGCCCAAATCGATATCAAGCGAACTATTTCTTATTCGACTAGTGCTTATTTGGGCTTGGTATTTATTGCGATCGGTGCGAAATGGATTAGTTTTGCTTTAGTACTATTGTTTGTTCATGCCATCGCTAAAGCCGCAATTTTTATGAGTGTCGGCTGTGTGATTTTGACCACCAATAGTCAAGATGTGAATGAATGTGGTGGTTTGGCAAAGAGTATGCCTGCCACGACGATCGCCTATATCGTCGGTGCAGTGGCGATGACTGGTGTTTTTCCCTTAGGTGGTTTTTGGGCGTTTCAAAATGGCTTTGATGCCCTCTGGCTCGACTATCCTTGGGCGATCGGTGTGATGTTATTAGTCAATGGTTTGACGACTTTTAATCTAACGCGGGTATTTGGTTTGGTATTTTTGGGCAAAACTCAACCCAAAACCAGACGAGCACCCGAAGTACCGTGGCCATTAGCATTACCAATGGTGTTTTTGACAATTTTTATATTGCTAACACCTTTGGGCATGATGCAGCTTTCTTTAATTCCCAGTTGGGATCGAGTTATGCTATGGCAGATTAGTTCGATTAGTTTATCTAGTTTGCTGGGATTTTTGGTGGGTGGACTATTATACTTTAGAGTCGATCGTACTCCTGTCAAACTCAGTTTAGCTTGGGTACAAATTCTGCTAAGTAATGATTTTTATATCGAAGATATATACAAAAATACGGTGGTTTCATTAGTTTCTAACCTATCTCGATTGGCAGCTTGGATCGATCGGTATCTAGTAGATGGCTTGGTAAATTTCGTCGGATTCGCCACAATTTTTAGTAGTGAAAGTCTCAAGTATGGCACCTCCGGTCAAGTCCAAAGCTATTTTCTCACCATTTCTGTCGGCATCGGCACACTAGGATTACTAGTCGCCTGGTTATTTTGGTCGTTTTAGCTCAGGGTTCAGGGTTCAGGGTTCGCCACTCCCACCCTCTCCCCCTACCACCCTACCACCCTACCACCCTACCACCCTTCCCCTCAATGCTAACCACCCTCCTCCTCATCCCCCTCCTCGGAGCGGCTCTAGCCGCATGTCTACCCAGTCGAACCCGATCGATCTCGTCGTGGTTTGCAGCGGCTGTAATTGCTTGGACAGTATTTTTATTAACCCAATTCGACCTCAATCAGCCTGGAATGCAATTCGTCGAGAATTACACCTGGGTTGATACATTGGGTTTGTCTTATCGATTGGGTTTGGATGGTTTGTCATTGCCATTGATCGCTCTGAATAGTCTATTGACTTGGGTGGCGATTTATAGTAGCGAAGCACAGATCGATCGACCCCGCCTTTACTACAGCCTAATTTTGCTCTTGAATGCTGCCGTGAGCGGGGTATTTTTGGCTCAAGATTTGCTGTTATTCTTTATCTCATACGAGCTAGAATTGATTCCCCTGTATCTGCTGATCTCGATTTGGGGAGGGCAACGGCGGGCTTATGCAGCGACGAAGTTTCTGATTTATACCGCTCTCTCTGGTGCCTTAATTTTGGCGGCTTTCCTGGGGTTAGCATGGTTTGGGGGGAGCAATAATTTTACCTACAATCCGGCTTTATCCCAAGCTCTACCATTGAGCCAGCAGTTTTTGCTACTAGGAGCACTCATGCTCGGTTTCGGGATCAAGATGCCTCTATTTCCCTTTCATACTTGGCTCCCAGATGCCCACGTAGAAGCCTCTACACCGCTTTCGGTCTTACTAGCTGGCGTACTGCTAAAACTTGCCACCTATGGCATTTTACGCTTCTGTGTGGGGCTATTTCCTGAGGCTTGGCAGATCGCCTCACCGTGGCTTTCATACTGGGCGATCGTCAGTGTGATTTATGGGGCATTGATGGCGATCGCTCAAACAGATATGAAAAAGATGGTTGCTTATAGTTCTGTTAGCCATATGGGTTATATTTTACTAGCATCAGCCGCGAATACTCCACTGAGTTTGTCGGCGGCGATGATTCAGATGGTTAGTCATGGATTGATTTCGGCTACCCTATTTTTATTGGTGGGAGTGGTTTATCAGAAAACAGGATCCCGTGACATTAATATCTTGGAAGGTTTGCTCAATCCCGAACGTGGAATGCCCGTAATTGGTAGTTTGATGGTAGTTGCGGCGATGGCTAGTGCGGGGATTCCAGGGATGGTTGGTTTTGTGGGTGAGTTTCTGATTTTTCGGAGTAGTTTTCCGGTTTTCCCTGTTCAAACTCTACTATGTACGATCGGCACTGGTTTGACTGCGGTATATTATTTATTATTGATTAATAAAGCCTTTTTTGGGCGACTCTCACCACCAGTACAAGATCTAGAATCTGTCACTTGGCGCGAACGTTATCCTTCGATGATTCTAACAGCCGCGATCGTCATCTTTGGGATTCAACCAGGTTGGATTACCCGCTGGAGCGAAACAACTATTATGGCTACTTTTCATCAACCGCCTGCCATTGTTGCAACTATCGATCGTCTCCAAAAGTAAAAACACAATCTTTTACTTCGATCGTTCAATCGACTCTATCCTACCCCTATTAATTTGTACTAAGCGGAGCGGTAAATGATAAATACTTGTGGGTTGCGATTGTTGCTAGTGAAGACAGAACCCGGATCTGGGGGTTCTGACCCCCAGACCCCCCATTGGGTGGGGGAGTGTCCCCCCCCCAAACCCCCCCTC
>JANMEL010000114.1:0-5215 GCA_031376885.1 Chamaesiphon sp. OTE_70b_metabat_96
TTGGATGCAGTAGGGATAGGGGATAGGGGATAGGGGATAGAGGATAGGGAATAGGGAATAGGGAATAGGGGATAGGGGATAGGGAATAGGGGATAGGGGATAGGGGATAGGGAATAGGGGATAGGGAATAGCTTCTTAAATCAGATTTAAGGGCTTCTCGCGAGAAGCCCTTGGATATTGAGTAATTTTAGAAAGTCCAGTTTCTAGGTGCTTTCAGTATATATCAACCCTTGGCGTAGCCTGCGACTCACGCTCTTACCAGATGGGTTCGAGTCCGACTTCGATCGACATCAGACTCGAATTAGAGGTTAGAATTGATCGCTACCTGTTGCTGGTGGTGCGGCGGTGCCTCCGGCTTGATTCAAGAATAGATTTTGGGCGAGATCGTTTTGATAAATACAGTTAATTTCGGGGGAGGATTCCAAACTACCTGTAAATCCAAACGTATTCATTTTCTGCTTACATTCTCGAACTTGATCGCCATTGATGAGTTTGCGCTGTTCGAGAATCGACCAGTTGTTGCTTCGCATTACACAACCTGGAACCATTTTCGGCTGTGAAACATAAACCTTGAATGGGCTGAGGGTCACAAATAGCCGCGCATCCATGACCATCGCACTAGCTCCATATTGGACGCATAGTTCGGGATTTGGTGCGGCTCGATCGATGAAGTCCCTAGAAGCTACATTCTGCGGATCGAGGGTAGCCGTAGAACTAAAAGCAACTCCAATTCCAATTCCTACGACCAAGATTGCGATGCCGATCGCAATTTTCGCCCAATCGAAGACAGCTTTACCTACAGACTTTTTGGCTGTTTCTGGTGGGAGCCGATCTCGATCGTAGTCATCATAATCATCGTCATAATACCGATTCGGTCTTTTTCTGTTCATATCCAGATTAACAAGGCAATTTCCACAGCATCTAATTTTATTATAGGGGATAGGGGATAGGGGATAGGGAGTAGGGGATAGATCTACAGTGCTCAAACCATACTTAATCAGCCCCTCAAAACTGACCCCTGACCCCCGATC
The DNA here is from genome assembly GCA_031376885.1 of Chamaesiphon sp. OTE_70b_metabat_96. Classification (GTDB taxonomy): domain Bacteria; phylum Cyanobacteriota; class Cyanobacteriia; order Cyanobacteriales; family Chamaesiphonaceae; genus Chamaesiphon. The sequence goes on from JANMEL010000114.1 coordinate 1,032, forward strand.
CCTGACCCCTGTTAGACTGTTGCTGGAGTAGATTTGGCAAGCCGATGTTTATTGGTGCTGCTGCTAGTTGTTTCGTTGACTTCGAGGGGCACAAACTCAATATGATTGAGTAAGGTCGTCACAAAGGCAAATAGTAAAAATGGGAGCGATAAAACTAAAATCAAGCCTACTGTTGCTAGGGCATAAATCTGACGAGCAGTGCTCCACAGGGATAATGCAGAGGCAAGGCTTAGAAAAATTACCATCAACCAAACAACGATCTGCCCATAGATATCACTAAACGTGAGGGTACAGTTCATGCGGTATCTCTGTTGTTCCATAATTTTTATTCAGAGTAGGATCCGATCTCTAGCATAAAAGTCTGGCATGACAATTGAGTAGCTTCCTCAATTAATCGATCGAAATAGTAATAGATGTTTACAATCGATCGGTGCGATCGCGTACTTTGCAGCATAAAACTACTAGTAATCTGAGCCAATTCAATCTCAGGTGTGACTAATATATGCGCCGATCGACGATCGAAATCAGCGATTTGCACGGTGATTAATTTGACAATTTTAGTTATGCTCTATGTAATCGAAGAGTATTATCATGCAGCAAATCACCAAAGCGCAAGCACCAGTATCATTTTTACCCCCAAACTTTCAGTTGTGGGTATTGAAGCTGGTTGTGTGGCTGTTGCCATACTGGTTGAAACACCAATTGAAAGTCAAGCAGATTAACGTTAGCGAAATCGATCGATTGGTATCAGTTTACAAGCAGTCTCAGGTGGGTACGTCGCGACTGATTTTGGCTTTTCGACATTCGAGTCGGGAAGATATATTGTGTCTGGTATATCTACTGACCAAATTGCTACCCTTGGGTGCGAGGCAACATCAAATTTCGCTCAAAGCTCCGGTATTTGCACACTTTCTCACCGACGATCCAACTCCAAGGCTCCGCGAAAGCGGGATTGCTCTGTGGGTGGGGAGTTTGGTAAATTGGTTTTATCGGCGATTGGGTGGTATTTTGATTCATCGGGGTCAACGCGATCGACTGGGATTAAAGACGGCCAAAGAGCTGTTGACAAATAGCTCTATGCCACTGGCAATCGCTCCAGAAGGCGGCATAAATGGTCTGAGTGAACTTGTGAGTCCATTGGAACTTCGAGCTGTTCAAATGGGCTTTTGGGGGATGACGGATTTGGCCAAAGTGGGGCGAACTGAGGATGTTTTGATTCTACCGATCGGCATTCAATACTATTATGTGGGTCAACCTTGGGTCGCCCTCGAAAAAATATTGCATGAGATGGAGCTAGACTGTGGTTTGGAGGTCGATCGACAGGATTCCCTAGTAGCAATTGCTCAGGGCAAAAACTGCGCTGATGGAGAAGTTGAGGGGCAACCGATGCGGAGATTGTTGTACGATCGACTATACAAGTTGAGTCAATACATTCTTTACCAAATCGAGAATTTTTATGCTCAGTTTTATCATTATGAGATTCCTGAGCGTCCCCGTCTAGATCGATCGATCTCGCGCACCACAATTTCCCAAAGACTCAAAACTGTGTTGGATTTCGCGCTCAAAGTGTCTGAGGACTATTTTAAGCTCGAATCTTCAGGAACTACAATCGAACGCTGTCGGCGGATCGAGCGAGTTGGATGGAATTGGATTTATCCCCAAGAATTAGAAAACTCAGAAAGCATATCACCCATCGGGCGCAAATTGGCCGATCGAATCGCGACGGAAGCCGATCTACGGATGTGGCATATGCAAATCGTCGAAAGCTTGGTAGCAGTGACTAGTACCTATCTCAAAGATAAACCAACCATCGAACGATTTGGCGAAATTAGCTTGTTGTTGTGGGATCTCATGGCGCGGATTCAAGGCAAAAATCCGCTCCATCGTCCAATTATTGGCGATCGCCGCGTGGAGATGACCATCGGCAATTCTATTTCGATCGGGGACTATTGGAATCGATACACTTTGAGTCAGCGGGAATCAAAACAAGTGGTAATTGATGTGACACAAGAACTGCAACGGGAATTCGAGCAGATGGTGGAAATTTGAAAATTTGCTCGATTTAAGATCTCTATTGGGGATCGATCGGAATTACAATAATAAGTAACAAATTTTAATCACCTCCTCATATTTCTGGCGTTAGTCATGACCGTAATTCCGCCGTCTCAAATCTTGCCGACACCATTGCTTTCGCGGATGACTAGTAAGCTCAATCGTTTGGATCCCTCTCCGGGGATTGTGGTGATGTTGCTATCTGTCTCGATCGGCTGTGCAACAGGATTGGGAGTAGTCTTATTTCACTATCTGATCGATTTATTTCATAGCTCGACACACACTCTCATACTTGAAGATCTCAAGGGATTATTACGGATCCAGGGGACTTGGATGATTGCGCTCCTGCCGATCGTCGGCGGCATCATTGTGGGGATGATGCGTTGGTACTGGCGAGATTTTGGCCCGAATATGAGTTCGACGATCGCTGCTACCCAAGCGGGCAAAAAGATTGCTCCCTGGCGCGGAATTGTCAAAATGGTGGCCGCAGCCATTTCGCTGGGAACGGGGGCCTCATTGGGGCCAGAAGGCCCCAGTGTGGAGATCGGCGCGAATGTGGGGATGTTTTTGGGACAGACTTTACGCGCTTCTCAGGAACGCCAACTATTATTACTCGGAGCGGGTGCAGCGGCTGGAATTGCGGCGGGATTTAACGCGCCGATCGCGGGGGTGTTTTTTGCCCTAGAGTTGGTGCTCGGTACTAGTTTTGCGACTTCTTCGGTGAGTGTAGTTGTACTGGCGGCGGTAGTTGCCTCCTTAGTCGCTCAGATTGGTTTGGGTAGTAAACCCGCTTTTGCTTTGCCTGTATATGAGGTTCGGAGTTTATTAGAATTACCGCTGTATTTAGTTTTGGGTGGGTTTGCCAGTCTCGTTTCGTTTGGCTATACTAACACGGTAGATTTGGCGCGATCGGCTTTTCAGGGCAAAGTGCGCGGGGTGGAGTGGTTGGGTAAATTGCCCGTCTGGTTGACTCCCGCAATTGGTGGGGCGATCGTCGGTATCGTTGCACTGAAGTTTCCCCAGGTGACGGGCATTGGCTATGAAACGATGGAGGCAATGCTACAGGATGTTCAGTTTTCTTTGCCTCTGCTGGTATCGATTCTGGTTATCAAGCTGCTGATGACGGCGGTGAGTTTGGGGAGTGGTTTAGTTGGTGGGTTATTTGCACCATCGATGTTTTTGGGTGCAACATTGGGGGCGATTTATGGCAAGTTTCTAGTCTTGGTGATGCCGAGTCTGAGTAGTCAGATTGCTGCCCCTCCAGCCTATGCAATGGTCGGAATGGCTGCGGTGCTAGCTAGCAGTACTAGAGCACCCTTGACGGCGATTATACTGATGTTTGAGCTGACTCGTGACTACCGGATCGTGCTTCCGGTAATGGCATGTGTGGGATTGAGTATTTGGGCGATCGAACGGATTCAGCCTAAGTTAAGATCGACAAATTCTTTGGATAAGTTGGCTGTCAATGTTGAACCCGATCGAAATCTGGCAATGCTCGATCGATTGCGGGTAGCAGATGCGATCGATGTCAACTATTTAGAGATTGCGAGTAGTTTGAATATTATTACTGCTGGGTTAAAATTGACTCAGAGTAATTGCCATAGTGCTTTGGTTGTAGACGATCGACGTGAGTTATTCGGCATCATCACTCTTCACGATCTCACTCAAGCAATTGCCACCGCTGAAGCAGATCTACAGCCAGATCGACTTTTGTCAAATACGGTTGGGAGTATTTGCACTCAGCATCTATTTTATGCTTATCTTGACGAACCAATTACAGAAGCACTCGATCGAATGAGAGCGCGAGGATTACATCAATTACCCGCGATCGACAGATCCAATCCCAGTCATGTAGTGGGTATCCTCCAACAAGATCGAATCGCCCTCGCTTGCAGTCTTGCCACTACTCGTCAAGCCCTACACAAGTATGCGATCTAATTGACAATTGATAATTGATAATTGACAATTAATGATTCGACTACGATCGGTACAAGTAATTAGGTTTTTAGGATAGGGATTTAGGTCGATCGAATTGTCTCTATCCCCTATCCCCTATCCCCTATCCCCTATCCCCTATCCCCTATCCCCTATCCCCTATCCCCTATCCCCTATCCCCTATCCCCTATCCCCTA
>JANMEL010000300.1:0-12779 GCA_031376885.1 Chamaesiphon sp. OTE_70b_metabat_96
TGGTTGTTCACATTGCGGCGTGTGTGGGACTGATTTCGGGCACAATGTCATCGTGCCACCTCTGCCCATTCCCGAATTCACCGGACAATTCACCCCAAACACCGACAAAGCCCAGCGGATGCGTGTCTGGTTCGGCAAAAGTGGCAAAATGTCCTTAATCGGGCATCTAGATTTAGCCAAATTGTTCGATCGAGCCATCCGCCGCGCCAGTATTCCCGTAACCTATAGTGGGGGCTTTCATCCTTCGCCACGCATCATCATTGCCAATGCTTTACCATTAGGCTCGACAAGCACGGGAGAAATCGCCGATTTTGAACTCACCACCATCATGGATGAGGCAGAATTTCAATCGAAATTAGCCGCGCAATTACCCGCAGATATTCCCATCTATCGAGTAAAATCCGTCGATCTCAAACAACCTGCTGCTTCGGCTTTAATCACTCAAGCGGAATATCTGATTACTATTTCATCAGCCAGCGAAACACCTCCCCAATGGGAAACTTGGATCGCGGCGGTGTTAGCTAGTCAGGAAATTATTCAGAATAAAAAGTCTAAATCAGGTAAGAATACGCAGATTAATTTGCGCGATCGATTGTATGAATTGGAGTTGCTTAAATTTGTTGCTGAGAAGGATGCAGAGTTGCGATATGTGGGTAGTTGTGCAAATGATGGAACTTTGTTGCGTCCAGAACAGATGGTGTTTATGTTAGAACAAGTGTCTGGGGTGGAATTGCAGTTGGTAAGTGTTGTTCGATCGAGATTGATTTTAGCTGAGGAAGTGTAAATAAATGATTTACCCAATTTAGGAGGAACTAAATTTGACAGATTCCAAGGAAAAGTACAGCCTTACTGAAAAACAATATCAGTGTGGGCATTGTGCTATCAAAGCGTTGATGAGGATTATTTGTGAAGGTGAAGAATCTTATTTCGTTGGTGATGGTATGTATTCGGATGATGTTAATCATAAATGGCAAGTTTTAAAGTGTCTTGTTTGCTATGAAATAAGTGTTGTTCAACACTCATCATCATCTATGTGGGACTATGAGATTGATGATGAAACAGTCATCAAGGGTGAGTACACAACTGTTTTATATCCCTCATCAAACAAGGAAAAACCTCTTGATTTAAGAGCTAGTAACCAAGTGATAGAATTAGCAATTGCCGATCTAGAAGCATTGATTCTTACGAGTGGATCAATTGGCGGAGTCGATCGTATACATACTGCATTACATAGATATCTACGGTTAGTATGTGTTCATGCTGGTATTCCTTTTAGTAATGATGATGGTGTAACGAAGTTGTTTAAAATTCTATGCCAGCATCATCCAAAACTTCAAAGTGACAATCCTAATTCACAGGCTACAGATCGTCTTCTCAAATCATTTGCTGGAATTATAGATTCACTTAACCCAATTAGAAATCATGCAAGTGTGGCACATCCTAACGAACATCTATTAAAGAAAGAAGAAGCAATGCTTTTTATTAATGTGGTACGTACATTGTTGCGATATCTTGATGAAAAGTTAAGAATTTAGCTCCCACTGCTGAAATTGAACACTTGATCGAAATGTGATTGGGTTTGCTCGATCGATCGATTTCGATCGTCAGATATTTGATAAATATTAGAAGTGTTAAACTAGTAAAAGATGCCTAGGAGAAGTACGTATGTCACCTATTGCTGAAGAGATTTATACATCAGTCATTCAGACTTTATCACCAACAGATAGATTGCAGTTGGCAACATTAATTCTAGATGGATTAAAGCAGAACGTCTCAATTATTGACATTAGCGATAACTGGACGGAGCAAGATCGATCGGATGTTACTAATTTTTAATTGCAATATGCAGCTTCTCTGTTTCCAGAAGAGGAGAATGTTGAATGGTATTAAATGCTGGTGATTTAGTGAGTGTTGATTTTCCAGGAGTGACAGGGGTAAAATTAAGAAGCTGTAGTAAATTGCGGTGTGAACTATGACAGAACTGCTTCAACAGGTAATCGCCCAAATCGAACAACTACCACTCGATCGACAAGACGCGATCGCAACTCAGCTTATAGCTCAATTACAAGAAGAACAACAAGCGGATAACCTATGGGTTGAAAATGTTCGAGAGAAGATTGATGCCGCCATTTCAGCGTCAGAGCAAACACCACCGATCGATGGAGAGACATTCGTAAATCAGATTTTAGAGCGGTTTAAACAAGATCGGGTATAAGCATGAGTCGCTATGTTATCAACGTTCTCGCCAGTCGAGATCTTACTGAAATTTCTGACTACTTTGCCGCAACGAACATGGAAGTAGGCGAACGATTTTTTAGAGAATTTAACAGTAAGTGTCAACAACTAGTTTCTTTTCCCAGCAGTGGTAAAAGTTACGCAGCAATTCGAGCAGATCTTCGAGGATTATCGATCGAAGGTTATATTATTTTCTACCGGATTCTTGATGATGGAATTGAAATCCTGCGGGTTGTAAGTGGTCGTCGAAATCTTCCATCTCTGTTTGAGGAGCCTAATTAGGTAAATAAACTGGCAGAAACCTGAAAATATTCACCAAGAGCCTTAGCTTGGATGGGATCGATAGATTGTTTACCATCAACAATTTCAGCGACAATCTCAGCAGAACCGATTACCTCCGGTAGGCTTCGCCAACGATCCAACTAAATCTGTTTGACTAGTACCACTATATTCCATCAAATGTAACAAAGCTGCATGAGGACTGACATTACCCATTGGATAATTCTTGCCTTCATAGTCTTCGATTAATGTCACGATTAATGATAGAAATTTTGACTCTTCATTACTCAGATTGCGATTAGCTACTAGAGGTTCGGCGATCGCTAAGGCTCGTTGGCAAAGCCTACCGGAGGTAATCGTACTCTGCTTCTGATGTAATAACTTCAGGAACAAAATCTGCTAATAAATTTACATAGACTGCTCTATTAAAAGTAATCGTCATTTTTCCAAGAATCCTTTTGCAATTAAATGCATACTTAGCTCGTCCAGTTAATCTTCTTGTTTCTTAGCTAATGGTGATATGTAATCAATTATAACCTCAAGTTACGATCGACGGGAATCTAGGAGATCGGGTAAAATTAAGAAACTATAGTAAATTTCGGTGAGAACTATGAATATTCAAAACTTACTGACGATCGGAACAATTGCTTTGTGTACATCGATCGGTGGAGATCGATCTTTTGCTACCATTCCGACAATGACATCAGCTCAGGTACAATTAGTCCGAGTACCAAAACTAAATAATAATCTAATCATTCCAGGTCAAAGTGTTGGTAAGATTAATCGATCGACAACTTATGCCGATTTGGTCAAACTTTTTGGTACCCAAAGATTGAAAGCCGAAACGGTTTATGGCGCAGAAGGACAAATGCAGTTTCCTGGGACTCTAATTAAATTGGGAAAAAATAGACATTTGACGATAGTATGGAAAGATAAGAGTAAGAAAGAGATTTCTTGGATAATTGTCAAAGATCCAGTTTTGAAAACTACTCAAGGTCTTGGAGTTGGAACCAGTTTAGTCAAGCTACGCCAAATTATGGGCGAGTTTAAAATTACTGGTTTGTACTGGGATTATGGTAATGCGGTTGTCGATTTAACTCCAGCCAGTCAAGCTAAGTTTACTGGATTGAGCATCAGTGTTGATGCCGATCCTCAAGCCGCGAAAAAATTTCCCCAAGACTTGCAAGCTGTGACTGGGGATAGTGTTACTTTACCTGCTAGTAGTCCCCGATGGAAACGGCTAAAGATGAGTGTTGCTGTTATTAATGTCAATTTTTCTGAACCATAATATTTAGCTAATTCGATTGCTTGCTTTATAGCCCTTTGTGTATCAGTGGTGGCGATCGACTCCTAACTAGAGGTAAAATTAGATTTTGAAGTGCTTCATAATTTGGCGAGTTGAGTAGTAGTAATGAACAGAATAACTTGGCTAACCCTTTACTTCGTGGGAATTGGATTATTATCTGGTTGTCGATCCTCAACCAAGCCGCCTGTCGTCTTGGTTACACCGACACCGACACCAACACCAATTGCTTCAGTATCGCCAACACCGACACCGATTCCCATTCCCTCACCACCCGCGCCAGTCTCGCCATTATTTACTGTGCCGAGTGGGATTCCTGTAGGTACAGCAATTCCCAATCCACCCAATATTTATACCACCCCTACGCCAGTTCCGATTTTAACTCCACCGCCACCAATAAAACCGAAACCAACTCCGATCGTCGCAATTGGAAACTTAAATGTTCCGACAAACCCAGCGCAGAAGATTACGTCAAACGGGATTGGGGTGGCGAAAATTGGGATGACTTTTGAGGAACTCAAGCAGCAACTTGGAGCTGGATATGACTTCAACGTCAAAACTAGTTTTATGGACGGATTTGAAGCGATCGCCGTTACGAGATCGGGTAAAGTACAATACTATATCCCCTATCCAGCGGGAACGAAATTTACCAATGAGGATCGGATTCAACATTTGATGACGGATAATCCCGACTACCGAACCGAGAAAGGTGTCGGCGCAGGAACGCCAATTAAACAAGCCGTATCAGCATATGGTGGTGCTACACTATCTTTTAGCAAAGAAAACGAGTCTCGTGAATTTATCGGTTTTGTGCGACAACCTAATGGTCTAGCATTTCGTCCCAAACCAGTCAAAAATCGCTCCTTTGTGGGGCAATATCCCGAAAGTAATGACGAGTACCTCAAGACTCAAAAGTACGATGTCAAAGCCGCTATCGGTCAAATTAGTGTATCCTGTACGAATGAAGAGTGTGGAAAAGATTCCAAGGAATCAGGCGAGTGAAAATTACTTATAGTCCCGCTCAAACGATTGTACCTACTTATGAGTGTTTTAATCGTTGTGACTATTGCAATTTTCGGGTAGATCCAGGAACCGATCGATGGTTGACACTTGACAAAGCTACCGAAATACTGATCGGTATTCAGGGTAAAGGGATCGGTGAGATCTTAATTTTGAGTGGTGAAATTCATCCTCGATCGGCAAGAAGACAGGCTTGGATGGATCTAATTTACGATCTAGGTAAACTAGCTCTAGATTTGGGATTTTTACCCCATACAAATGTGGGGCCACTGAGTTTTAAAGAGCTGACAAGGTTAGGTGAAATTAATGTTTCGATGGGCTTGATGTTGGAGTCTCTAGACCCAATTTTACTTGAAGGAGTGCATCGTTTCGCGCCGAGTAAGTCACCACAAATTAGGCTCGAACAATTGAATTGGGCAGGGGAGTTACAGATCCCATTTACAACGGGGTTATTACTCGGCATCGGTGAATCAGAAACAGATTGGGAAGTTAGTTTACAAGCTATTGCCGATATTCACGATCGATATCAACACATTCAAGAAGTAATCTTACAACCCTATAGCCCAGGTAGCAAGGAAACTCGATCTGCACCAAGATTTGATATTAATAAATTACCCACAGTAATTAAGTTAGCCAGACAAATATTACCGCCGAATATTACGATCCAAATTCCGCCGAATCTCATCCCTACCTCCAACCTATTATTAGCGTGTTTAAATGCGGGTGCGCGAGATTTGGGAGGCATAGTACCCAAAGATGAAGTAAATCCCGACTATCACCATTTACACATCGCCGCATTGACAACATTCCTCGCCGAGCATCACTGGGAACTCCAGCCAAGATTACCTGTTTATCCCCAATACGAACATTATCTAAATGATGCTCTTCTAGAAAAATTGCGATCGCTAAAAAATATCCATCAGTTAGCAGTAAGATCCCCGACTTCTTGAACTCGACTTTGGCCATTAGAGGCTAAACTGCCTTCAGGCAGTTTAGTCTCTAATGGCTATGGCAATGCTAGCAATACAGATCGATCGAGAGTATTGCTTGAGCAATTATGGATAGAGTGAAGGCAGGAATTACTCTTCCTCGATCTTTCTTAGAAAGGGGATGCAAGTAATTGAATCAACTGTTCGCGTTCGGCAATGGAAAATAAAGCCAGAGCAGGCTGGACAGCAGGTCGGGAAAAAAGGTCAGATCGCCACAAAGCAGCACGCACAGCATCAATGAGATCTGCAAAGGTAAGTTCAGATTTAACATACCAAGCAGTAGAATGAGGCGAGATGGGAGCGATGGAATGAAGACGGTAGGCAATCAAACAAATCAGCGAAAACAACGCTAACAAAACGGGAGTAGTGCGGGTAGTAGCAGCTTTAGCCCATTGACGTTGAGATTGAAAACCAAGGTGAGCATGAGCTTCTTCTGCTTGGTGCAACGCACGCCGAGGGAACCTCGGCGCGATTGCATCCGCAAAAGTAACTTCTAGACTCCAACGACTAACAAACAGTTCAACGATTTCGGGTGCTTGAAGCATCAAATTAGTAGAGAAGAGTACAGATGGCGGTTGTTGCCCAGTGGGGTCAATAACTAAAACCCAGCGCAAGGGTAATGGCTTATAGCCATCAACATCCCAAACAGCCGTACCAGTAACTAATTGTCGCAGAGCATGTCCGCCACCATACCAACGTAAGATGTGAAATTGACCTGACTCAAATTTCAAAGTCTCAACTCGCTGCTGCATCGACAGTTGACGCACACCTTTGGTACGGGGACGACCAGGAAGACGGCGAGGTGGTGCTGTCGGCACGAAATCATACAAATTGGCCTTCCACGGTAAGCGTGATACTAAACTGACCCCGTGACGGCGACAAGCCCAGCCAAACTTCGCATTGCCATAACCACCATCAGCAACACAAATCCAACTCCGTTGAAGCCAGCGACTCACCACACTTACCATCTGAGTAGCCCAATCTAAACTACTTTTGTAAGCCCGCCCACCTACTCTGGGTGTAGATTCAGATGGCATCATCACACTCAAGAATGGTAGTCCCCAAGCTCTCTTACTCCAAGGCAAGGGCAACAATACTTGCATTACTTGCCACCGGATTCCACTACTTTTCACGATATGTTTGTGGCTAGACTTGACGGCATCTCTGTAGATTCCCAATCCCCAAATTTGCTTGCCCCATCGTCTTTCCAGTGTTTCATCGATCCCAATTACAATCGATCGGCCAGGAGTTAGTAGTGCTAAAATCATTCCTAGTAAGATTTGTGCCCCTTTTAAGCCACTCCACCCCACTCGACTCAACACTCGGTAATATTTGCCATACTGTGGAGACTGTGCTAATCCCATTACTGTCAGCACCCGACTTACTGTCCGCTTGCCTCGACACAAGATGGCTCCCACCAACATCTCTTGGGCTTTTTGCCAACTTCGTTGTTGCACAAATAAGATTTGAAATGGTGCTAACACGGAAGACACTTCATTTGCACGGGTTAAACATTAGTTTTATCAATAAAATGGAGAAGAGCCTTCCGCTAAAAGCGGCTGACTCTCCTCCATTTTATTGGTATTTCTTACCCACGTCCTCTTCTAATGGCCAAAGTCGAGTTGAAGAAGTCGGGGATCTAATCCAAAGCTAAAGTAAATTCAGATTATTATCATTTACAGCTCAATATATCCCCATAATTTTGCAATGCTAAATAAAGACAAACTAATTTGTGCCACTTATGCCCTAATCGCAATAGTAGCTTTACCAGCTACCTGGATTAATAATCTTGCCTTCATGCAGCAGCCGAATAACACTTTTACTGACTTTTTTGTTGCTGCTTACGCGAATGCTGCGGCGGCTTCTCTTGCCAACGATCTATTTTTATTAGCTATTGCTGCTTCAATGTTTATGATCGTCGAAGGCAAGCGAGTAGGCGTTCGATTTGTGTGGCTATATTTAATATTATCAGGTATTCTCGCGATTAGTGTTACATTTCCACTATTTCTATTAGCCAGACATATCAAAGTCAATGAGATCGATCGACTATCGATCGAAACTACGCCTAAATAATAAAATAAGGTGAGCAACTGCCCACCTTATTTTATTTTAAATTTAGTCGATACTAGTTATTGGCGTAATAGTCATTGAAGCTTTGATAAAACTCATTCTCTTCGTAGATATGACATTTATCAGTGATTTCTTTCATTAGTTCCCAGTTGAATGTGCGCTCCTTGATATGTTCGCCCCACTTTTCTTTGATGATGGCGTGCGCTTCACGCAATCGGTAAGAAGGGATAGCGGTAGAGATATGATGGGGAATGTGGACATTGATATCGTGACAGAGAACTTCGACCCAACGAGGGTAGTCACAATGGACTGTACCAGATAACTGAGCGATCGCTTCTTGCCACTTATCCGCAGGGTTGAAGGGGACATCTGGGGCCGTGTGGTGGACGATCGTAAAGGTACTCATCCAGAAATGATATACTAACCAAGGAATCACCCAAAATTTGGCGAAGCCCCAAATGCCTGTGGTAGCAATAATAATTGGGAACACAATCGCCGCACCGATAATAACTACCAGTGCCGAAAATTTGACATCATCTCTAGTTTTACCTTCAGGAAATCTGCGCCAGTCAAAGTGAACTGCTGCCCAATGTGGTAAGGATGCCAACCACCATAAACGTCCGCGCATGGCTTGATATACCACTTGTAACCAAGTAGGTGCCCCAGCATAAGCTTCTGCTCTCCAAGGTTGCCAAGCATTATCCACTTCCATTTTATTGGTATGTTTGTGGTGTTGAGCGTGTCCGTATCGCCAGCCGTGGAAAGGATAGATCAGGGTCAACATGAACAGATGTCCCACTATATCATTTACTTTCCGGCTATTGGAAAAAGAGCGGTGAGCACAATCATGTCCGATCACAAAACAGCCAGTAAGTGCTGTACCTGTGAATATCCATGCTAGGGGTAAAAGATACCAAGGAGAGTAGGCTAGGGCTACATAACCGAGGGTGACACTTACCACGGTGGTGAGTGCTTGTCGCCAAGCTTTCCCCGCATCCTTGCGGAAAACTTCTTTGGGGAGAGTGGCGAGGATGTCTTTGAGTTTGAGATTCGGAGACAGAGTGGTAGTTGTAGTTGTGTCGATCGATAAAGTCATGTAGAGGCTCAGATCTCCAGAAGTTATAAGGCTTTGAGTAGTCGCTAATCCCAATTAAACACCGCTCTATCGGCACGTAAAATGGCGATTATGAGTTTGGACGCGAACTCTATACCGTTTTGTTAACATTTATTGAGATAATCCTAACATTAGTCGATGAGTGGGATCTAGGGATTTGTTAAAATTTCTTTAATAATTAGGTTCTAATCGTTATGCAGTCATTACTCGATCGGATTATTCTGATTACTGGTGCTAGTAGTGGGATTGGTGCCGCTTGTGCGCGGTTGTTTGCCAGTGAGGGGGCGAGACTAATCTTATTGGCTCGACGGGAGGAGCGGTTGACGGCTCTGGTGGCTGATTTGGTGGCGATAGGAATAGATCCAGCCAGTCTATATACTCTGACGGTTGATGTGCGCGATCGATCGCAGATCCAATCGGCTCTAGCTAGTTTGCCTACTCAATGGCAACCCATCGATATCCTCGTCAATAATGCTGGCTTGAGTCGCGGTTTAAATAAGCTCCACGAGGGGGAAATTGCCGATTGGGAGGAAATGATCGATACGAATGTTAAGGGGCTACTATACGTCACTAGAGCGGTAGTTCCAGGGATGGTAGCTAGGAATAATGGTCATGTGGTAAATATTGGTTCGATCGCCGGACATCAGACTTATCCCAATGGTAATGTCTACTGTGGGACAAAAGCGGCGGTGCGATCGATCTCTGAAGGGCTGAAAATAGATCTACTCGGCACTAAGGTACGCGTTACGTCGATCGATCCTGGCTTGGTAGATACGGAGTTTAGTACGGTACGGTTTCATGGGGATAGCACCCGCGCCGCCACAGTATATCAGGGACTTATGCCCTTAACGGCGATCGACATTGCCGAGACGATGCTATTTTGCATCACTCGCCCAGCTCACGTTAATATCAGTGAAATTTTACTCGTACCTACAGCTCAAGCTACTCCAACTCTAGTTCATCGAGAGTAGAAACAATTTTTCACGATCGTAGAGATGGCTTGCATGGGGGGTTGTAGGGGTGGGTTTAGCTAGTCAACATAGATCGTGCAATCAACAGGGGGATCTAGGCACGAAAGTCAAAAATCCTCAAAGGTTTAACGGTGGAGATTTTCAATGGTAAAATTAAGCATAGGAAATTAATACTTGTAAGCATATTCGTAGTAAATATTGGCCCAGCCTTGGGCTACATTCACAGGAGCAATAAGTCAAGATGCAGTCACGCGCAGTACGAGAAGGTTCAGTTGGATTGATGTTACTGGCTGGATTGGGAGTATTCGGTGGAATTTTCTTGTGGTTAAAAGGATTGACTCCTGGCAATCAAAGCTACAATATTATTGCTCAATTTCCTCAAGCACCAGGAATTCAACCTGGGGGGGTGGTTCGATTTCGAGGGATTCGGGTAGGTAAGATTACCAAAATCGAACCTGGGGTGAATGGGGTTGAGGTGGTGATGCAAATGGACGATCCCAATTTGACTATCCCCAAAGATGTTACGGTAGCTGTCAGTCAAACAGGATTGATTGGAGAACCTGTAGTGGAGATTACGCCGAATACCGATCTGACGATCGATCCACGGAAAATCGCCAAAGCATTAGATGCTAACTGCGATCGCAATCTCATTCTTTGTAATAATGCTAGGGTTGATGGGCGAATTGGGGCGAATTTTAATCAGTTACTAGATCGGGCAACTAAACTAATCGATCTATATACTAACCCCGAACTTGTCAAAAATCTGAATAATACTCTTGTCAAAGCAGGTACAGCAGCGGAAGATTTTTCGCGATTGAGTAAAAGTTTGGATCGACTTAGTGGTGAATTTTCTAGTCTACCCAAGAGCGTCGAATTGGGGCTAAATAATTTGACTGCAAATGCCAACACTATCACCGCATCACTCAATCAGACTAGTAATAAAATTGGTCAAACTGCTGATAAATTTGGTCAAACTGCCGAAAAGCTCAACCGCACTACTGATGAGTTTAACTTGACGGCGACTGAATATAAGAAGCTAGCTATTTCCGTCAATAGTTTGGTCAATGAAAATCGCAAGACTTTTTCGAGTTCTTTGAATAACTTCGATCGATTGACTGTCGATTTACGCAAAACATTAGCAACACTCAATCCGTCGATCGACAAATTAAATTCTACTGTTGCCAAAGTAAATTCTGATAAATTAGTTAGAGATCTAGAAGGACTATTGAGTAATGCTAATCAGACAGCAATCAACCTCAAAGGTATTTCAAATAGTCTCAACGATCCCAAAACACTATTAATCCTCCAACAAACATTAGATTCAGCTCGACTAACATTTCAGAATACCCAAAAAATCACATCAGATATTGATGAACTCACAGGTAGTCCTGAATTTAGGTCAAACCTACGCAATTTAGTCAATGGATTGGGTAAATTAGTATCTTCCACCGAACAATTAGAACAACAAGCTAAATTAGCACAAGCGATCGAACCATTAGATCGATCCCTGAGCAATCCGATTCAATTATCAAACCCCACTCGATACTCATTTAGGCCAATTATTTTAGATTCGGGGACATCCACAGCACCACTAGATCGATCGATATCATCACCTAGTTTAGTTCCTGAAACATCACCATTTGCCAATCCCACAATATTAAAGCAAATTCCGGCTTTGCCGAGCGATTCATCACCAAAAACAGCACCGTAAATCCTACCGAAGACAAAGTTCATCCATTGGGAAACGCCTAAATTAATCTTTGACTGTTTCCCAACTAAAGTCTTTACTCAACTGATTTTTTTTACCCAATTTTGATAAAGTTGACGTAGCTTCGCGATAACTGCCGGAGTATCTCGATCCGATTTGAGTTGTTCTGGCTGAAGACTCATCAAAACTTGAGCTTCCGCAGTGGCGATATCACCATCGCTATAAATAATCCCACTAATTGCTTCGAGTAGTCGCTCTTGACTCTCGATCGAGTTTTTCAAGGCACTATCGTTCAAGTATAGCTTAATCCAATCCTCACAAACTTGCTGACTGATGGGATTTGCTAACAATTCATCGATCGCTGGGTGTTCGATCTGATGCTCCTGCGCGAATTTTAATAAGTATGTTCGTTCTTCCGGCTGAATCTCACCATCAAGCCAAGCGATACCAATTAAGATTTTTACCAACAATTGTTCTTGAGATTTAGCATCCATAGATAGTAATCCTATTTGATTTCTTAGCATTGACATACTCCCCATAGCTTCACTCTCTCACCGCAAGCGGTTCGATTCATTAAGCTAGGGGATTCTTGTTCCTGGTTCATCGAAGTCCACTTACCGAATCGAATTGCTTCTCATCGACAGCGGCGGTCTTCTCCCCAAGCTTTTGCTCTTCCGAGCCAGATCCTTCTTGCCCAGAAGTACTGTGCTGGGCGGGGGACCCGCCTAGCTGTTTATTCCATTCAACACCCAGAATACTTAGCCCCTTTTGTAGAATATTGAGAGCCGCATTTGTATCGCGACAAACCTCGATTTTACAACTAGGGCATGAATGAGTTCTGGTGCTGAGAGACTTTTTGACTCGATGACCGCAATTAGAGCAATCTTGAGATGTGTAGGCAGGATTTACCGCTACAACTGCTTTATCCCAAATCTTGCCATAGTAGTCTAGCCACTGAGTATATTGATACCAACCAGCATCAGAAATAGACTTAGCCAAGTTGTGATTCTTGACCATGTTCGCAATCTTTAAGTCTTCATACACCACGACATCGTTAGATATCACTACGTTTCGGGCTTGTTTAATAGCC